>JANNWQ010000092.1:0-5993 GCA_031408595.1 Acidobacteriota bacterium
GATGCACTCGAGGCCGTTGAGTCCGCTGAAGCCGTGACCGCCGTAGGGGACGACGACGTGCAGGCTGTTGGGAAGGTGTTTTGCGGCTATGTCGCCATAGGCCGGCGGTGTCACTGGGTCCCATTGACCGGTGAGGATCAGTGCCGGAACGTTGGAGCGTGTAGGTTCGGCGTAGCCGGGGGCCAGCTTTGCCTGGGGCCATAGGGCGCAGGCGGCTCGCTGTTGGAGGAGGCGGTAACTGCCGAGGAATGTGTTCTCAGCATTGCGTTCGCCCACCCCGCGCTCTATCCACGGCAGATCCTCGGCACAGGTCACCGAAAGGTACATCCCATTGGCGCCGGTGGCGACGATCCACTTGCGATAGTTGAAAGCGGCCTCGGCCAGCGGAGCAAAATCGCCCTTCGCGGCCAAATGCAAAAACAGCGGAACCCGGCTGGCCGCTCCCGCCTGGTAGAGCATGTACCTAATGGCCTCAGCCGCGAGGTCGCGATTGAGGTCGACCGTAATGTTTTCGCCTTTCTCACCCTTGAAAGTGACGGTGACGTGGCCCCGTAAAAGTCTTTCGAGCGCGGCCTTGGCGTCGGAGCGGACATTCGGGAAAGCGGCGCGACAAGCGCTGTCGGCTAGACAGTCGGTGAGAACGCCATTTAGAGCCCGCTCGGTATGCTGGGGAAAATCACGCGGCATGGTCTGATTGGTAGGCGAGATCCCGTGCAGGATAGCCGCACGCACGTGTGCTCCGTGCGCCTTGATGTATGTCAGCGCGGCACGCGTTCCGTACGAACCGCCCGAGATATTGATCTTGTCGTAACCGAGCCCGGCGCGAACCTCATCCAGGTCGTCCATCGCGATCGTGGTCGTATATAGCCTGAGATCGGCCTTTTGTTCCAGTTGCTGGCGACATTTTTTGACGGCGTCGAGCGGAAAATAGTAGCCAAAATGGCTGCGTGGATCGTCTGGCTTGAAAAACTCGCAGCTGAGCACATTCGAACCGCCCGTCCCTCGCTGGTCGACAAACACGAGATCGCGAGAAGCGCGGATCTTTGCCAGCTCAGCAGCAATGTACGGTGCATCCTCGGTCGCCGACGAACCCGGACCACCCGGAATGTAAAAAAGCGGATCGCTCTGTTTGTCATTCCCCGTCGCCGGAAAGGTAACGATCTTCAATGCGATCTTGCGTCCACGCATCGCTCGCCGGTTCTCATAAACCTCATGGCTGCCGCAGAGCGCTTTCTCCTTTTTCCCCTCGGAGGCTCCGGGCATTTCGCAAGGCTGCATCGAGATAGAGGGTGTGGGCTTTGTGCCGGTCGGCTGTCCAATCGAATGGAGTGGAAAAAGGATCGAACTGCAGAGAAATGCGACTCCGAGCGTCAACTGGTGATATAGCCGAGTAGTATTCATGCTTTCCTCAATGGCGCTGGTGTCTTTCGTCATCATAGTACAAGCCAGTTAAAATATCACAGAAAAAACTTGGTATCCGGCCATCGGTCGTAAAAAAGGAGGGAAACTAACTGTTTCCCTCCAGCTTCTTTTTGGGCCTCTCCGCTAAGTTTTATACGTCTAGATTCTTCACATCCAGCGCATCGTCTTCAATAAATTTGCGACGCGGTTCGACCTGGTCGTCCATGAGGACGGTGAAGATGCTGTCGGTTTCGATCGCGTCTTAAACTGCATCGTCGGTTTTCGAAGCACTGAAGCTAGAGAACAAAATAATAGGTCAATGTGCCGTAAACCTGGACTGCCTTACCGCTCAAGAACACAGGTTCTATGCTCGACGTACATGCGGCTTGAGTGGCGGAATTGCGGAGTAGCGCATGGCCGCCCCGTGCAGTCGCGGCGATAATCCTTCCGTCAAAATCCGTAAGAACCATCACTGGAACGGAACCCGACGCACGGTTCGCTTTGGCAGTTAACGTGTAGTCTGGTTTCGCTAGAAACCTCACTCTTCCCTGCAGCACACCGGCTTCAACTATCTTCCCGATCGGTGGGTTTTTGCGCAAGGGCTTGCCGGTTTCGTCAAACGAGTAGATCAAAGAAAGACTAACGTTAACGGGTTTCCCGTCCTGTGTCCCAGGTTCGAACTGAAGATTTTTAGCGGCCTCGATGACGGCGTTTCTAATCTTGTTGATGGTCGGGTCGTCCAGCTTCGAGCACGGAGCCAACGGACCGAATACATTTTTGATTTTCACCTTTCCTTTCTTATTCACCTCGATCTGCACGAATACTTTTCCGCCGTAGCCGAGAGTGCCGGCTTCGAGCGGATATTGAGGCTCTGGGTCCACAGTTGCCTTAGGCGGAACGATCATGGGCTGAGAAAAGATGCCGACAGTCGAAACTAAAATCAGTACCGTTGATCGAAGGTAATCTTTCATAACGATATTGGATGCTCGTAATGTATAGACTTCGCCCAACTTTTATACTAGACGTCCAGATTCTTCACATCCAGCGCATTGTCTTCGATAAATTTGCGACGCGGTTCGACCTGGTCGCCCATTAGGACGGTGAAGATGTTGTCGGTTTCGATCGCGTCTTCGACGCGGACCTGCAACATTGTGCGTTTTTCGGGATCCATGGTGGTTTCCCAGAGCTGCTCGGGGTTCATTTCGCCTAGGCCCTTATAGCGCTGGATATAGAGGTCTTTTTTGGCCATCGCCATGACGCGTTCGAGGAGGTTCTCGCGGGTCGCGATGGTCTCGCTCTTGCCGTTGTCGCCTATGACGAATGGGGCGGCGAAGTCCATATCAAGATCACGTTTGAGCTCGACGGCCTTTTGAAATTCTACGTAACTCGCCAGGTTCCAGTCGACTTTAGCTCGGGCGCCGTTAGAATACGCGACGTCGATCTCCCATAGGCCGTGCTCGATGTCGCTGGTCAGCTCGGTATTGTATCCGGCATCGGCCAGCTTGCCCTCGATCTCGGCCATCAGTTCCTGCTCGCCAAAGATCTTGCGAAGGCGCAAGGCACTTTTGGCGAGGATGCCCTCTTTTCCGGCCAGGGCGTCGAGCACGATGGCGACCAGACGGGCGTCATTATTGACGCGGCGGGCGAGTTTTTCTGAGTATTTTTTGAGCTCGGTCGTCTGTTCGAGAGCCTTTGCGAGTGCTCGTCCCTCGATCGGCTTTGCCTCGGACGTGATCTGGACGTCATTCGTCGCCATCCGCATCAGGTAGCGGAACATGCCTTTTTCGTCCTTGATGTACTCTTCTTTCTTGCCGCGTTTTACCTTGTATAGCGGCGGCTGGGCGATGTAGATGTAGCCGCCCTCGAGCAGCGCCGGCATCTGCCGGTAAAAGAAGGTAAGCAGCAGCGTGCGGATGTGCGAGCCGTCGACGTCGGCGTCGGTCATCAGGCAGATCTTGTGGTAACGGAGCTTGGTCACGTCAAAGTCTTCATGGCCTATGCCGGTGCCGAGCGCGGTGATCAGAGCCTTGATCTCGCCGTGGCCGAGCATCTTGTCGAAACGCGCCTTTTCGACGTTCAAGATCTTACCCTTTAGCGGCAGAACAGCCTGATTCTTACGGTCACGGCCCTGCTTTGCCGAGCCTCCGGCGGAGTCTCCCTCAACGATGTAAATTTCGGACAGCGCGGGGTCTTTCTCTTGGCAATCAGCCAATTTTCCAGGCAGAGTTGAGCTACCCAGAGCACTCTTTCTTACAATTTCTCTCGCTTTTCTAGCCGCATCACGAGCACGTGCGGCATCGACTGCTTTGCCAACGATCTTTTTCGCAACAGCGGGATTCTGCTCGAAAAATTCACCGAGTTTTTCGTTCAGGAACGATTCGACCGGACCTTTAACCGGCGAATTAAGCTTACCCTTAGTCTGCCCCTCAAACTGCGGCTGCGGTATCTTAACGCTTATAACAGCAACCAAACCCTCGCGAACGTCGTCGCCGGTCAGCGTGACCTTGGCATTTTTGGTCAGGCCCGAGGTTTCAGCGTAATTGTTGATAGTACGTGTGATAGCCCCGCGAAAGCCAGAGAGGTGAGTTCCTCCGTCTACCGTATTAATATTATTTGCAAAGGAAAATATTTTTTCATCATATGAGTCGTTATACTGCATCGACACTTCGATCGAGAGGTCATCATTAACTACCTCAAAATAAAGGGGTTCGTCGTGCAGTGGGCTCTTGTTTTTGTTCAAATGCTTTACGAATTCCGCGATTCCTCCCTTGTAGTAAAAATCGTGAGTCTTCTCCGGCTCCTCTCGTTCATCCTTGATATGGATGCGAATGCCCTTGTTAAGAAACGCCTTTTCGCGGAGGCGTTCCGACAGCTTTTCAAAACTGTAAACGGTAGTCTCAAAAATGCTGGAATCGGGGCGGAACGTGATCTTTGTACCGCGTTTCGTCGTCGTGCCAGTCTGTTTGAGTGCGGCGACCGGTATGCCAGCCTCAAATTCCATCTCATTCGTCGCACCGTCACGCCAGATCTCAAGCCGCAGGTATTCGCTGAGGAAGTTAACGCAAGAGACACCGACGCCGTGCAAACCGCCGGAAACCTTGTATGAATTCGTATCGAACTTACCGCCCGCGTGCAGGATCGTCATCACGACTTCGGCCGCCGATCGACCTTCTTGCTTGTGCATGTCCGTCGGGATGCCTCGGCCGTTATCGATCACCGTGACCGAATTATCCATATGGATCGCGACCTCGATCGTGTCGCAATAACCCGCCAGGGCCTCGTCAACTGAGTTGTCCACGACCTCGTAAACCAAATGATGTAGTCCGATCTCACTCGTCGAACCGATATACATTGCGGGACGTTTACGCACCGCGTCACGGCCCTCTAAAACTGTGATCTGATCCGCACCGTACTCTGTCTTTGCTTTAGCCAATTTCTTAAACCCTCTGTTGTGAAAAAATGTCGTATTTCGATTAATTAACCGTTTAATTCTTGCCCGAATTTACCTCCACAACCGGAGACAAATCCGACGGAAGCTCAAAAGGTAAGATTAGCATTTTTCAGGGATTTTCGACAGCTTCGAAACGTAATAAGTAGCTTTATTTATTGAATTTCGGCCTTCCCGCCTTCAACGCGGAAAACCTTTGCAGATGAGCCAAATCTTTCGACAAAACTCTCCTTTGAGGTGGTCACAAATGTCTGTGTTTTGCCGTCTAAAAAGGCGAGGAGTTTGCCGATGCGTTTGTAGTCGAGCTCGGCGTCGATGTCGTCGATGAGGAAGAGTGGATATTCGCCTCGGGTGGCGTGAAAGACGGCGATATTGGCGAGTTGGAGAAGGAGGAGTGCGCTTCGCTGCTGGCCGGACGAGCCGAATTTGCGTATGTCGTGGCCGTCGAATTTTAGCTCCATGTCGTCACGGTGCGTACCGATGAGAGCGTGACCCGATACAACCTCAGCCTGAACGCGAAGTCTTAGTCGCTCGGCGATCAGATTTTCATAGTCGCGAAGATCCCCTTTCTCCTCCAGCGAGGAGAG
Organism: Acidobacteriota bacterium; assembly: GCA_031408595.1. GTDB lineage: Bacteria > Acidobacteriota > Blastocatellia > Pyrinomonadales > Pyrinomonadaceae > OLB17. Next base: position 5,437 of record JANNWQ010000092.1, read on the forward strand.
ATATCTTACAAACAGTTCTTCGCGGCCAAAAAGCTTAATCTCAAGAACGTCGTTAATGCGTTTAACGAATCTGACACGGGCCTTGTGGATCTTTGCCGCAAGTGTGACAAGCTGCTGATTCCACGGTTGCAGACGCTCGGCTATCGCATCGAGCGAAAGGCTCTGCTCGGCCATCGATTGAAGCAATGAGTTCTTTTGCTTGATCACGCGGTTGTAATCGGTGAAAACCTGCACAAACGGAGGATGAAGGCCGACTATACCGGCATCCAAAAACCTGCGTCTCGACTCAGGCGTCCCTCGGACAATCTCAAGCTCGTCGGAATTGAACACGACCGCATAGAGTTGCCCTAGATATTTTTGTACGGTCTCTTTCTTGCCGTTGATCGCAAGTGTCTTCGTATTTCCGGCGATGATCACCTGCAACTCACGTACGATCTCGGGCGATTCCCGGACGTTGCCGCGTATGGATGCCGTTTGCTCTTCGAAATTGATTGTTTCCTGCAATTTCCCTGTCCGAAACGAACGCGCAGCAGCAAGCACAGCAATCGCCTCAAGCC
>JANNWQ010000093.1:0-11633 GCA_031408595.1 Acidobacteriota bacterium
GACGAGATCGAAGCGATAATGCAGGGCTCGGCGGGGCGGAAGGCTCCATTGCAGAAGCCCGTGTTGCAGAAGCCCGCACGAAGTAAGGGCACCCGTTGATTTACTCGTTCTTTCGGTAAATTATGCAACCCGAACTGATCCTAAAAAATCTTCCCGCCCTATTCGCCGCTCTGCTCGTGGCGATACTCTTCATCCAGTCCGGCCTCGACAAGGTCTCTGACTGGAAGGGCAACATGGATTGGTTAACGGGGCATTTTTCTAAGACGTTTCTCAGTGGTTTTGTTTGGGTAATGCTTGCAAAGCTGACTGTTCTCGAGCTTGCAACTGGAATCGCGAGTGCAGCCGGAATCGTCTATTTTCTAGCGGCTGGGTCAACGGTTGTCATTTTCTGGGCCGCCACACTCGGGTCGGCAACCGTGATCGGCCTGTTTTTCGGGCAACGGATCGCAAAGGACTATCCGGGAGCGGCTGTTCTGGTGCCGTACTTTATTCTGCTTATGGGTGTGATGTACCTTACAAACCCTTATTCCAAAATCCCATAGTGGAAGATCGATACACTAAAAAGCCCCGAACCTGGATCCGGGGCTTTTTTCTCTTCACAAAACATCGGCTTAGTAATTCTGAATGTTCAGAATCTGACCGAGTATCGACCCGAGGATGCTCAGTACGCCGCCGTTGCTCGACCCGTACTGGTACTGTTGGTTGTAATCGTTGTTCTGGTTATAACCTTCATTGTACTGGCCATAGTTGTTGTTATCGCGATACCGGCTGTTCGCTCCGTCCTGATAACCGCGTTGAAAACCCTGGCGGAAGTAGTACTGATACTGGCTCTGGTTGACATGGCTCTGATAGCCATAGGTTCCGCTCTGATAAACGTTTGAATTTAAATAGCTGATGCGGCGGCGTCCATCAAGGTCGCTGCGACCTGCTCTGAAACCCTGACGATAACCTTCGTTCACAGCCTGTCTTAGGAGATCCGCCCCACGTTGGTCAGTGTTGTAGTACGAACCATTGCGGTAAACCCTATACCGGTTGTTGCGGTTGGTGTTCGCATTAGCATTGCCATTGTAATAGCCGTTGCCATTCGAACGGTCATTGCCGCTTGGAGTACGCCTGTTGCGTTCCTCCATGCGTCGCTGGTCGTTTTGGATACGTTCGTTCTGTCGGTTCCAATCGGCCTGACGTTCAAGCTCGACCTTTGCATTTTGCTTACGTGCCTTTTCCTGATCTTTGTAGGCTTTTCGATCTTGCTTCTGATCATTTCGACGGTCGTCGTTACGATTGCGCTGGGCATTTGCGATCTCGCTCGTTCCTAAAATAGTCACAAGACCAAGTGCCGACGCTGCGATCAATTTCTTAATATCAAATCTCATAAATTATTCCCCTCTGCTCGTCTTTCGCTTCTCTGCACTCCGTATGAATCCTAAAAAGCGTAAAGCTATGTAAATGATTGATATTTCAACACTTATCAATCTCATTCAGTACCTTTCAATCGCCGTGCCACAGGAAAATCGTTCACTATACTCAGTAGAATCACCTGAGCATGTACCCCAAACGCACCAAAAGCGTGCCTTGCGCACGCTTTTGGGCTATTCATCGATCGTATGAGAATTATTTCGTAATCGAGAACGTCGCGATAAGCGGCCGGTCGAATGGGCCCATCATCGCGGGATCGTTCTGGGTTAAACCTTCGAGGCTGATCGTATAGCCGTAGAGTTTGACCGAGTTTGGCTCCTCGCCAATACTTAGTTCAACAAATTTCGGTGCCATCTTGCCCTTTGAAACGGCGATCTTGATCTTGGCATTTCCGGCCCAGATGCATCGCGCGTTCATCGGACAACGGCTGTCTTCGACGACCGAGACAAACTTGATCGTAAGACGCCCGCGGTCGGCAGATTTCTGCTCGCCTACCCTCATCTGAAGCTCTTGTGTTCCTTTGGCGAACACTCCGAGTGTCAAAACGGAAACTAACGCAAAAATAAAGAAAAGCTTTTTCATATCGATCCTCGCCTGACGGCATTTTGCCGTCTACAACGTTAGAACGGACAAGAGCAGCCTGGGTTGCAGGAAATGTAGAACAGGCTTTCCAGCCTGTTCCGGTCGCAGGCTGGAAAGCCTGCTGTACTACGCCTTGAGCTTTTCCTCGATCGCCCGTGCAAATTCATTCGTCTTTGCCGTGCCACCGAGATCTTTCGTTATCGTCGTACCGTCTTTGAACACGTCGAACAACGCCGTCTCCAATCGCTGTGCAGCATCACGTTCGCCGATGTAATGGAGCATCTGGATCGCCGAGAGCATCAGCGCCGTCGGATTCGCAATTCCCTGCCCCGCGATGTCAGGAGCCGATCCATGGACAGCCTCAAATACAGCCCCGAGCTCGCCGATATTCGCTCCCGGAGCAAGCCCGAGGCCACCGATCAATCCGGCACAGAGGTCCGAGAGGATGTCGCCATAGAGATTCTCCATCACCATGACGTCAAACTGTTCGGGCCGCATCACGAGCTGCATACAGCAGTTGTCGATAATCTTGTCGTCGGCCTCGATCTCCGGAAAATCCTTTGCGACATTGTAGAAGCACTCAAGGAACAAGCCGTCCGACAGCTTCATGATGTTCGCCTTGTGAACGGCGGTCACCTTCTTGCGGTTGTTATCGCGTGCGTATTCGAAAGCGTATTTTGCGATCCGCGTAGAGGCCTTTTCGGTGACGATCTTAAGGCTTTCGACCACTCCCGGCACGACGATATGTTCGAGACCTGAGTAAAGTCCTTCGGTGTTCTCACGAACGATAACGAGATCGAGCTCCGGATATCGGCACGGCACATTAGGCAAAGCCTTGATCGGCCGGACGTTAGCGTACAGATCGAGGGCACGCCGGAGCCCTACGTTTACCGATGTAAACCCTTTGCCGATCGGCGTCATGATCGGCCCTTTGAGCGAGACCTTGTTTCGCCGCATCGCCTCGATCGAAGCCTCAGGCAGCGTGTCACCGTACTTTTCGAGGGCCTGAGCTCCTAATATCTGAGTTTCCCATTTGATATCAACGCTTGTCGCCTCGATCACGCGAACTGTCGCCGCCGTTATCTCCGGCCCGATGCCGTCGCCTGGGATTAGTGTGATGGTGTGTTTCATAACCTTTGTCTTATACTTAAATTTACAACGGCCAGCGAGAGAAGGCCAAATTCCGTTTCAAAATGACTTCAGAAGTACTAATAATCGGCGGCGGCGTGATCGGCCTTTCTATCGCCCACGAAATGCACAAGCAAGGTGCAAAACGCATTTCGATTATTGAAAAAGGGATTTGCGGCGAAGAATCTTCGTGGGCTGCGGCCGGAATGCTAGGGCCGCAAGCTGAGGCCGATGAGGGCGGGCTGTTTTTTGATATGACGCTCGCCTCGCGTGATCTTTATCCAGAATTTGCGGCTGAATTAGAGGCAGAAACCGGTATTGAGGTCGGACTCGACCGTTCTGGTACGCTATACCTGGCCTTCACTGACGAAGACCTTCGTCTACTGCGCGACCGGTACGAATGGCAAAAAGAGGTGGGTCTACCAGTCGAGCTATTGACTGCCGGCGAAGCCCGACGAGCCGAGCCATTTGCTTCGCCCTCTGTTCGAGAGGCTCTGTTTTTCCCGGGCGACTGGCAGGTCGATAACCGCAAGCTACTTGCCGCGTTGCATAAATATGCTGAGATCAACGGTATTCAAATCATTGAAAACACGTCCGTGGAGCGATTGATCGTCGAAGAGAATCGGGTTGTCGGTGTCGAAACGGCAAGTGGCGAGATCCGAGGCGAACAAACCGTACTTGCAACCGGTGCGTGGACGTCGCTCATCAAAGTCGGCGTCGCCGATATGCCGTTCAAGGTTGAGCCGGTACGCGGCCAGATCATCGCGTTTCACACGGCGAAGCAGCTTTTCAAACACGTCGTTTATACCCGTCGGGGCTACATCGTACCGCGAACAGACGGGCGGATTTTGGCTGGTTCGACGACTGAATTTGTTGGCTTCGAAAAGGCGGCGACCGATTCAGCAGCAGCTTCGCTACGAGAAATTGCTAGCGAGATCGCACCGAGCATCGCGAGCCTGTCGATCGCAGATCACTGGACGGGTTTGCGGCCATTTACGGCGGACGGCTTACCCGTACTTGGGCCCATCGCGGGTATTGAAGGACTGACTATCGCGACAGCTCATTATCGAAATGGCATCTTGCTCGCTCCTCTGACCGCAAAGATCGTCTCGGAACGGCTTGTCCAGGGTATTGAGCACGCAGCATTTACGGCATTTGGGGTAGACAGATTTCGTTTTGCCGCTGGTTTCACAAGGTAGTTTTATGAAAAAGTTTTTGCCGGTGATAATGCTGATCTTATGCGTGTCGGGTTTTGCTCAATCACGACGTGTCGCCCCGAACTCCGCCCCGACGCCGACCGAGATCGCTCCGATAGCAGAAATGTCCGTCAAGCAGATGTTTGACGAGGTTAATGGGTATTCAAAAGCAAGATTTACTGAGTATCAGCAGAAGAAAATTCCCTACACTGATGCACTGCTCGCCAAGACCAAGCTTGAACAGCGTCAGCTCGCAGCAAAGTACGCGACCCTAGCCGGTGGCCGCAAAGAGCTTTCGACCGATGATCTCTATTATGTCGGCATGCTCCATTGGATCGCCGAGAATCTGTATGGTACAACCGAATATCTTGGACGGTTTACAGCGGCCGAAAATGCCCCCGCCGAACGAGCACAGACAGCTCGCTCTATAATCGTTGTCGTTCTCGCAAAGCTGAAAAAGCTGGTCGAGGCGGAAAAAGCTCTGGCGGAATACAACGCTAAAGAGCCTATAAAGACAACCGAACGAGCCCGGATGGGAACCGAGCTCGCCAAGGCGTATCAAATCCATTGTGACTTCGTCAAGATGGCTCCCCACGCGTTGTCAGGTTATGAGGCAGCCAAAGCTCTGCTAAAAGACTCAACCTCGCGCGCGCGTGGACTAGATGAGATTATGGACGCGGGGATGCTCGTTTTTGAAGCGTATTCGGACGCGGGCGATATGGCAAAGGCCGGGGCGGCTCTTGATGATTTTCGTCAAACGGGTATCGATACCGGTTCATTGAGCCTTTACTACTATGGCGTCGACCGGAAATTCAAATACCTGGTCGATACCGGGCGTAAACCCGCGGCTACCACATTCTATCAGTCGATAATGAATGCAATTTCGACTGATTTTTCGGACAAAGCCGTTCAAAACGAGATCAAAACGCGGCTTAAGAAGCGGGAACGCCACTATGCGCTTCTCGGCCTTCCGGCTCCGGAGATGCCGGTCCACGATCAATGGTTTCCGGGCAAGCCGCGCACATTTGCCGATATGCGCGGCAAGGTGATCTTGCTCGATTTCTGGGCGATCTGGTGCCAGCCGTGTTTTGAGGCGTTTCCATCACTGATCGAATGGCACCAGGATTTCAAAGGCGACGGCCTCGAGATACTCGGTGTGACACGATACTACGGCGAGGTAAACGGCCTCAGCTCCGATGAGCAAAATGAGGCCCTATTCCTTAAAGCTTTTCGCGATCGCGAGCGATTGCCTTATGATTTCGTAGTTGCCAAAGGACAGGCGATACAGAATCTGTATGGGGCGACCGCGTTACCGACTGCGGTCTTGATCGACCGAAAGGGCATAGTTCGTTATATTGAGACCGGAACCAGTCAGTCGCGTCTGAGTGAGTTGCGTTCGATGATCATCAAACTGCTCGCGGAAAAGTAACCGATGCCTAAAAACGGCCGCAATGACAAGGTAAAGACCCAAGGACTCTACGACCGCATCGCCGATGTGCAAAATCTGGCGATGAAGATCAACGGGTATCGTGCCTCCGTCGCCAAGTATCTCAAGTCGCTTCATCTCGATATCAAGGAAGATTCCCTTGTCCTCGACGCCGGATGCGGTACAGGGCTCGTAACACTTGCCTTACAAGAAGCTGGATATCGTCCAAACCGGATCGAAGCCGTTGATCTGTCGCACCGTTCTCTATCAGTTGCCCGGGCAGAGTTTCGCCAGCGAAGACGCCTGTCCCATCGAACCGACGTCGTCCAAAGCAACGTTCTCACAATGCCCTTTGCCGATGAGACTTTCGACATGGTGCTGATGTGCGGCGTTCTCGAATATACGCCTCTCGACGATGGCCTTCGCGAGGCGGCCCGTGTACTCAAAAGAGGTGCTCCGCTCGTATTTTTGCCCGTAAAGCCTTCGATCGTCGGTTCGGTGTTGGAGCTACTGTACAATTTCAAGATCCATCCGCTGGCAAAGGTACGCGAGGCGGCAGAGCGATATTTTAACATCGTCGGCAATCACGAATTCCCGATCACCGAACCGATCTCGTGGTCGAAGACGATCTTCTTGCTCGAAAAGAAATAGCTTGTTCCATGTTCCGAGGTAGAACGGTGGAACACATGGAACAGGTGGAACACCCTAAAAAAAGACTACCGCTGATCATCGCCCATCGTGGCGACAGTGCTAATGCGCCTGAGAATACGCTTGCGGCGTTCCGAAGAGCGATCGATGTCGGAGCGGACGGCGTCGAATTCGATGTCCAGTTAGCTAGCGACGGCGTCCCGGTCGTCGCTCACGACTTCGACCTGAAGCGCACCGCTGGCCGCGCCGAACGGGTCACCGAACTGACGTCAAAACAACTCGTACTGATGGATGTCGGCTCGTGGTTCAATAAAAAATTCCCGACCAAAGCGTTTGCCGCCTACGCCCGTGAAACCGTTCCGACGCTCGAACAAGTATTAAAACTCTACGAATCGACGTCTGGTCCGATCTATATCGAGCTAAAATGCGACGATTCAAATTACAAGCCACTAGCCGCTGCCGTTTGCGAGATGATCCGCGACTCGCCAATGCTTCCGCGAATGATCGTTAAAAGCTTTAAGCTCGCCGCAATTCCGACCGTCAGAAATCTGTTACCTGAAGTACAAACAGCCGCTCTCTTCGAGCCTTCGATAATGACGATCCTCCGCAAACCCAAATATATTATCGCCATGGCCCACGAATTCGGAGCACATCGTATATCGCTCCACCATTCCCTCGCCACGCCAAAGCTAAGCGCCCTCGCCGCCGAGGCCCAAATGCCCATCACCATCTGGACCGCCGACAACCCAAAATGGATCGCCCGCTGTCGTGATCGAGGCATCGCTTCGCTGATCACCAACGACCCCGCCAGACTGCTCGATCATCGTGGCTAGAACACCACGTGAACCTTGCCCCAAATCGGTCATAAATCGTGCTATAATCACCCGAATTCCCTAACCTGAAAGTACCTGGCTGTCGAGCCATCGAAAACAGACCTTTCGAGCGATCAATTTGCCCTATGGTGAGGTGATTTTACGTTTAGTTAGTTGGGAAGTAGATCAAATCTTTGCCGCGCCTCACCGCGGCGGAGATCGAATAATTATGAAACGATGCCCTGAATGCAGGAAAGATTATCTTGACGACAGTTTGCTTTACTGTCTTGATGACGGTACCGCCCTTGTTCAGGGTACCGTGAGTGATGAGCCACAGACGGTGATATTGTCGGGCGACCGTGGCGTCAACGAGGGTGTTACCGCCGTGCTAAAGGGTGATGGAACGACCGCACAAAGTGGGCCGATCACGCTTCGGCTGCCAGCGTTCTTGTCATGGGAGCGACTGCCTTGGGTTTTGGCCGCATTGCTGTTGGTGGCCCTTGTCGTGGTCACGGTCCAGTCGTTCAGATCGTATCGGTCTTCCGCCTCGGGCGAGTCGACAAAGGTGGCGTTTACGATTCAGCCGCCCGGGCGATCAAACGGCCAGGGACAGATCTCCATCTCTCCCGACGGCCGAAATATTGCTGCGATCGCCACGATGGACGCGACAAGTTTGATCTGGCTGCGTCCCATTGATTCGATCGATGGGCGCGTCTTGCCGGGCACAAAGGGAGCAGCGGGCTTTCCGTTTTGGTCACCGGACGGCCGGTCTATCGGGTTTCAAGCTGGAGGAAAACTCAAGCGCCTGGATCTGGCGGACGGAACGGTTCGCGACCTTGTGGATCTGCCATCGGATGTTCGCGGATTTGACGGCGCGTGGAACCGCGACGGGACAATTGTTTACTTCATGGGCGGCAGCGGTTTGTTCCAGATCACCGCTTCCGGCGGGAAACCAGCGTTCGTCCCCGGTTACGAGCAGCGCCCTGACGGCATCGACCGGTGGCCGCAGTTCCTGCCCGACGGCAAGAGTTTCTTGTTTCTCAGCACAGGTTCTGATCAGGCAAAGTCCGAGGTTTATGTTGGCTCGACCGACAGTACGAACCGCAAGTTGTTATTTGAGGCTGACTCGAATGCTCTTTACTCACCTTCACCGAACGGAACTTCGGGCCATATTGTTTTTGCCCGCGGCGGGGCACTGCTTGCTCAGGGGTTCGATCCCAATTCCCAACAGCTTATCGGTGAACCATTTCGCGTAGCCGAGCGGATCCGCGTCAATTTTAACAGCCGGGCATTCTTTTCGGTTTCCGAGAATGGAAATCTCATTTACGACCCGAGTTCGGACAGTGAGGAGTCGCGGCAGATCACCTGGTATGACAGAGCGGGCAAATCGCTCGGTGCCGTTGGGCAGCCGGGTCCGATCCAAAACTTAGAACTTTCGCCCGACGAGAGATTCCTCGCGATCACGCGCCGGCCAATAGGGGCAGTACCAAATGATGTAATGATCTTTGACACTGTTCGCGGGGGAATGTCGCGGCTGGCGACAACACCCGGTGATACTCCGCAAGCAATTTGGTCGCCGGACAGCAAATTTGTCGTTTGGAATGACTTTAACGACGGCAAATTTCGCCTACAAAGAAAGCTGGCTAGCGGTGCCGGCGAGGCCGAAGTGCTGCTCGAGTCGCCCGTTCGCGTCTATCCGACAAGCTGGTCGCCCGATGGCCGCGTCATTCTTTACACCGCGGTGGATAATGCGAGCAAGCGGGACCTCTGGGTGCTTCCGCTCGATGGCGACCGAAAGCCATACGTCTTTCTTAAGTCACCTTTAGAGGATCGGGACGCATTCTTTTCACCAAACGGCAAGTTCATCGTTTACACGTCAGAAGAATCCGGAAAGGATGAGATATATGTCCAGACCTTTCCGGCGTCTGCGGATAAATGGCCGGTATCAACCAGTGGCGGCTTTAACGCCCGATGGAGTCAAAAGAGCCGCGAGCTAGTCTATGTGCAAGCTGATGGAAAGATGATGTCCGTTTCCATAAAGGATGAGAGTACATTCGAGGCCGGCGTTCCGCAACCTTTGTTTGATGTCACGCTGGCAAGAGCTCCGCGAGGTGATGACTACGTGGTATCAAATGACGGCCAAAGGCTGATGTTTGTCAGCCGCGGCAACGACGGCTCGCTGCCGCCAATTAACGTGATCTTGAATTGGTCCTCTGAACTTGGTAAATGAACCGATATGAAACGATGCCCTGAATGCAGACGGGATTATTACGACGATACATTGCTGTATTGTCTAGACGATGGAAATGCGCTGCTTGAGGGGCCTGCGAGTGATGGAGCGCAGACAGCCGTTTTACCGGATTTCCCGGCATCGTCGGAGGATAGAGATACAAGACTGTTTGAGTCGGGGGATCGGGAGAAACCTGAGCGAGCTGCAGGCTCAGCGGAATACATTTCAGGCGAGATAAGGAAACACAAGACGGGAGTTCTTATCGCCTGTGTGGTTGCCGTGCTGTTTATCACGGGCGCGGGTTTTGCCCTTTATACATACTTGAGCAAGCCTGAGCAGACGGTGGCCTTTCAAAAGTTTACGATCAGTCGCGTTACGACGAGCGGGCGGGCAGGGGATGCCAGTATCTCACGTGATGGTAAATACATCGTCTATCTGGAAATGGGTGACGATGGCAACCGCTCCTTGTGGATCAGGCAGACGGCCACGGGAAACGCAATCCCCATAGTTCCGCCCACCAAAGGTAACATCGTGAAAGGAGCAGCGTTCTCGCCAGACGGTAATTTCGTGTACTACCTATTCACGGACCGAACGAAGAGGAACGCTCTGTACCAGGTATCCTCTCTGGGCGGTACGCCAAAAAAGATATTAGACGTTTGCGACGGGACGGTCGCGGTTTCGCCCGACGGCCGAAAACTTGCATTTGTGAAGTACGAGGGCCAGTCGAAGTCCACCCTCTTTACCGCGAACACAGACGGAACCGGTGAGCGTGCACTCGCGTCGCTTGATGGGACCGATTGGTTTACCGACGACGGGCCCGACTGGTCACCTGACGGGACGATGATCGCCTTAGTGGCCGGGGTCGCGACGAATGGGGTCGATGCAAAGAAGCTGGTAGGAATAGACATACAGACGGGAGCGATCAAGGAGCTTAGCCCAAAGCGTTGGGTAGACGCTGGCCGGGTGGTCTGGATGCCAGACAGCTCGTCGCTTGTTCTAATGGCCACCGAACGCACCAACGAATTGGCAATGCAGGCGTGGCGGGTCGCGTATCCTTCCGGCGAGGCCGGCCGTATCACCAATGACGTGAATGGGCTCGATGACACTAGCCTTGGCGTGACTGCCGACGGTCGTACGCTTCTTACGGTGACCCTACAGAGACTCTCTCGTATCGAAACCGTCCCGGCATCGGGTGATGGCGGAGCGCCGGTACGACTGTCGGCGTCTGAGGCAAATCAGGATGGTTTGAACGGCGTAGCCGTTTCACGGGACAACCGCGTAGTGTTTTCGTCATTTGAAGGAGGCCAGGAGGATCTCTGGTCGATGAACATAGACGGGAGCGGGCGACGGCGCCTTACATCGGATGTATACGCGGAAATGCATCCTGCGGTGTCGCCTGATGGACGCTACATTGTTTTCAGATCGAACAGGCCGGATGGTGAAGCTGTCACGCGGCTCTGGCGGATGGATGCCGATGGAGGCAACATCGTCCAACTCGCAGCAAAGGCCGACACGTCGCCAAGTATTTCGCCCGACGGAAGATGGGTGATCTTTAGTGCCTGGACGAGCCCGGAAAATATGCAGTCGCTTTGGAGAGTAGGAATTGACGGCGGCGATCCCGTGCGCCTGGCAGACTACCCGGTGGGGCAATCGGCTTACTCGCCTGACGGTCAGTGGATAGGCGCCTATTTTTCCGACGCAAAGGGCAGCAGTTGGGGATACGGAATCCTCCCCGCATCGGGCGGGCCTACGGTCCGAAAATTCGACTTCCCTGGTTTTCAATATGCATGGGTACGTTGGACGCCGGACGGGCGGCATTTGAGCCACATTGGAGCACCGCCAGACCCCTCCAACATCTGGCTCCAACCCGCAGAAGGCGGCCAGCCGCGGCCACTAACTAATTTCAAGACCGACTACATCTTTCGCCACGAATGGTCGGCTGACGGAAAGGCCATGATACTCGTGCGTGGTCGTCCGGCATTTGACGTGGTGCTGCTTAAGGATGAACGCTGAGGTTAAGAATAGACTCTATGAAACGATGCCCTGAATGCAGACGGGATTATTACGACGACACGTTGCTGTATTGTCTGGAGGACGGAAATGCGCTTGTGCAGGGAGCAGTGCCTTCGCCTGATGAACCCGCGACGGCGATCTTGTCGGTACCACCTGCGATAGCGGGTGGTTTGACTGGAGCT
>JANNWQ010000094.1:0-4652 GCA_031408595.1 Acidobacteriota bacterium
AGCTCCAGTCAAACCACCCGCTATCGCAGGTGGTACCGACAAGATCGCCGTCGCGGGTTCATCAGGCGAAGGCACTGCTCCCTGCACAAGCGCATTTCCGTCCTCCAGACAATACAGCAACGTGTCGTCGTAATAATCCCGCCTACATTCAGGGCAGCGTTTCATAACAATCTATTCCGGCAGATTTAGCTGTTTAAGCATTGCCTTGAACCGCGGCTCGGAGCGCAGTTCGTCAAGCTCGGGGGCGGTGGCATAGAAACGGGGGTTGGATCCCCGTTCTGCGACTTCCTTTTCGAGCCAGTCCAACGCCTGAACCTTATCACCAAGCCCGAGATAGATCAGTCCTAAACCAAAGCTCTGAACGTAACGTTGAGTTGATTCCAACTTCATCTCATTCAGCAAATTTTCCACTTCATCACGCTTGCCGGATCGTGCCACCCAGAGTCCAAGATACCCTTTGAACGACGGGTCGGGATCCAGTTCGAGCGCCAGGCGCGTTTCGGCAATTGCTTCGGGATACATTCCCTTGAAGGCGTAGACCGATCCCAACGAAACGTGCGTTAAGGCAAAATCGGGATTAAGAGAAAGGGTGCGTTTATAGCGGGCGATCCCTTCGTCGTAACGCCGAGCGGCAACCAGCGTATCCCCTACGTTCAGGGCTATGATCGACGAAAGCGGATCAAGTTCCTCTGCTCGTTTCAACTCAACCAGGGCCTCATCAAACCGCTTTACTGACGCGAGTAGGTTACCCAGCCATTGACGGGCTGTCGCATATTTCGGATTGAGTTCGATCGCACGGCGAAATTCTCTTTCCGCCCCGACACGGTCAAATTCATAGTGAACAAGGTACTCGCCGAGCGCCGTGTGTGCCTCAGCAAGAGAGTCGTCCAATTCCAGAGCACGAAGGGCCGCGGCTTTTGCTTGCGGCATACTGTCTCCGGCCGGAGCTACGCCATAGCTCGAAAAAATGACGTATGTCTCGGCCAGACCGGAATAGGCAAGTGCGTAGTTCGGATCCTTCTCGATCGCCTGCTTGAAAAGGTCAGCCGCCTGCTTGATCGTTGGGCCGGTTCGCTTGTTCCACGCGAAACGGCCTTTCAAATAAAGCTGATACGCCTCCGGGTTCGCCGTGTAGCTCTTTTCTACTTTGGCGACGTCTGCACCTGATAGTTTTGATTTAAGTTTCCCCGACACGTCGCGGGCGACCTCGCTCTGCAAGGCGACGAGATCTGATCCTTTCCGCTCATATTTATTACCCCAGATCGTGTTCTCCGTCTGCCCGTCGATAAGCTCCACGCTAAGCGTCAACTGATCGCCTCTCTGCATTACGCGACCGGTCAAGATCGCCTGAACACCTAATTCTGAAGCCAACTTTTTCGGATCGATCTCTTTGCCCTTATACCGAAACACAGACGCACGAGCTTTGACGCTCAGATTTGCCACCTGCGACAGGCTGTTGATCAGGGTCTCCGTCATTCCGTCCGAGAGATATTCGACATCCGCATTGCCGCTATCGTTAACGAACGGCATCACCGCTATCGATTCGATCTGTTTTGCCTGTGTGACATAACGAAAGCCGAAAAATCCGCCCAGAACAATGACCGCAAGTACGAGCGGGGCAAACAACAAACGCTTATCGAAACCGCGAGGTGTTGGAACAATATCGCCTGCGCCCGTCGGCAAAACCGCTGTCAGGTCTGTCAGTTGTATCTGCGCACGTGTCGGAGCCTCGCCCGGTGCAGCGGTCGAGTGAAGAATGGCGGTTTGCGGCTCATCGGCTGGGAACCCAGTCGCTATCGCTCCCGGTTCTGACTTTGCCGGGCCTTCGAGAAGCGCATTGCCATCATCGAGACAATACAGCAGCGTGTCGTCGTAATAATCTCGTCTGCATTCAGGGCATCTTTTCATACTATTTAACAGGGAAGGCCATTCTTAAAAGCTTTGCCAGTAATTCCTTCAAATAATTTTGCAAAGCGGTACGGGAAACATCGCCCGGCGGTACAAGATCTTCACCAAACCGTATTTCGCTGAGCACCCAAGCCAACTGAGCAGGTGTGAAACCCGAATCTTTTTTTGCAGCCGCGTCGATAGCTGAGTCCACCGAGTAGCCTGCCATTTCGAGTGCACGGACATCGACCAGATCACGAATCTCGGACCGTGACAATAAGGCACATAATTTATTCGCCAATATCTCATCCGGTGTATCGAGACGAATACCGTTTACTACCCGCTTGGCCCGATCTATTTGAAAAACATATTCGTGTAAAAAATCGACCACGATGGCACTCTCACCTCGTCGTAACAACAGCCTTCGAAAATCCGGCGAAGTCTGAAGCGATTCCGTTTCCGCTCCCATTTCACGGGCAACTTGGTTTGCCAGTGCAAATCCGCTCTCGATGTCATTCTCAAGAGTGAAAAGATCAACATCTTCAGTTTGCCGGTGGTGAAGGTAATAGCCAACGAGTGCCGCGCCGCCGGTGAGGTAAAAGCGATTTTCGTGAGCAAAGAATCTCTCCAAAAATTCTTTCTGTAATTCGTTTAGAGTATTGTTAGCCAATCAGTCCTAACTCCTGCCACTTACTCACTATAAACAGCCAAAACTTCCGGCGCCGTCCGAGATGACGTTCCAGCTTATCCCAAAGTAAGATTACCTCCGCCGGTGACGTAAAAAGCCACACCTCTGTATCGCGAGCTTCCCGAAGCACCTTTCCAAGAAGCCGTATTCTCTCATCTTCAGATGCACAGGCCAGCTTTCCTTTTAATTCGGCAACCGTCATCGGTTCATCCCACAAAAAAAATGGCACTGATAAAGGCGAATCTAAATCGGTTGAAAGGAGAGTACTCATATTATTTATGTCGAAATTTTAACTTATTCCGGCAGAGTGCGGGTAACTCTGTCGGTCTCGCTCCGTTTTGACAAGATGGCCGTCGAGCAGCGTGTCGTCGCGATAATCCCGTCTGCATTCAGGGCATCGTTTCATAAGATTCTACTCCGGCAGATTCATCCGTTTCAGCAGGTCCTTGAATCGAGGGTCGTCGCGCAAGGGATCCATGAACGGGTCAACTTTAATTCGCTGCAGGTGCCAATCATTCTCATCGAATGCCCTATCAAGTTCCGCAAAAGCTTTATCCTTGTCTCCCAGAGCGGCGTACAGACTCGCAATGCGGGATGATACGACATACTGCGTTTTGCGGAGTTCAATTAACTGTCGAAGGATGCCCTGGGCCTCGCTTCGTCGGCCCGATCTCTCATAGGCAACCCCGAGATTCCGTAGAGCCGACTGGGTCCCGGGATTTGTTTTCAAAGTTTGCTCGTTGATCTCAATGGACTCTTGATACATGCCGCTCTGTAGATAAGCTTCGCCCAACATCCATCGGCTAACCGGGTAAGCGGGTTCCATCTCATACAGTTTTTTGGCGTGCTCCACCGCCTTATCATTCTGGCGTGAGAAGATATACAACCAGGAAAGATTCCCAGCCATATTCAGCTCAAGTGGTTCGAGTTCAATAGCTTGTTTTACCTTCGCAATGGCTTCGTCCAGACGGCCAATATCTGCCAGGTAGATCTGTCCGTATCGAAATTGAGCCGCCGCACTATTCGGATCCAGTTCGATCCCGCGCTTCAATTCCCGTTCCGCTTCCGCCCAATTCCAATCGCATATCGCCAATGCCATCCCGAGGAATGTATGCCCTTCAGCAAGCACCGGATCTATTTCTACGGCTCGCATTGCAGCCGACTTGGCATTAGGGCACGCATCCTTGGGTTGCATGTATGGATAGGCTGGCATGCTTATGTATGAGTCGGACATCCTTGCATACGCCAAAGCAAAATTCGGATCGAGTTTTATTGCCTGCTGGAAATATTCAATGCCTTTCAGGATGTCCTCTTTCGTCCGCTTGGCGAAATGAAAACGGCCCTTAAGATATAGCTGGTACGCCTCATTGCTGTTCGTGTACTTCTTTGCTATCCCTTTCTCGTCACCTGAGAATTTCAGCTGCAGCTTTTCTGTGATCGCCGTGGCGATCTCACGCTGTGTCGCGAGAAGGTCAGACATTTTTCGGTCGTATTGCTCGGCCCAGATAAGTTTGTCGGTTCTTGCGTCGGTAAGTTGGACGCTGATGTTCAGACTGTCGCCGATCTGGACAAGCCTGCCTGACATGACTGCATCAACATTAAGCTCCTTCGCGACCTGCGAGGTGTCGCTGCCCTTGCCCTTGTATCGCATTACAGAACTCGTCGGGCTCACCTTAAGATTCGGCAACTGCGAAAGACGATAGATCAGAGAATCCGCCAACCCATCCGACAGGTATTCGGTATCGCCACTGCCACTCCGGTTCTCAAACGGCAGAACCGCAATGGAATTGATCTGTGCAGATGTAGCAGGATTCAGGTACCGATACCCAAAGAATCCGCCGATGACGATGACCACTAGAGCCAACGGCGCCAGCAGCAGGCGTTTATCAAAACCGCGAACCGAGTCAGAACCACCTGCGGTAGCGGGTGGTTGAAGAACCGCCGTTTTGACGTCCGTCTCATCTGTAGGCTGCGTTAAACCACCCGCTATCGCAGGTGGTACCGACAAGATCGCCGTCGCCGGTTCATCAACCACCCGCTACCGCAGGTGGTTCTGACTCGGTTCGCGGTTTTGATA
>JANNWQ010000095.1:0-2701 GCA_031408595.1 Acidobacteriota bacterium
GCGATCTTGATCGGCGGCACCGAGATGTACGAAGCCCACCGAATGTTGGCTTCATTGTTCATCGCAAAGGGCGATGACCGCAGAGCGATCGGTTCGCTCGAAACCTATCTGAATCTGGTGCCTGATGCCAGAGATGCCGAGGAGCTGCGAAAAGTGATCGTACAGCTCAAGACACAACGTCAAGGCGCCCCAAGGCTACTTTAGAACTAGCATTACAGTCGGAGTCAGTAAGTAACGAGCGGCCCGGTCGGCCGCTTCTTTTTTGTCAAACGTAATGACGTTATACTCTCTCTAGTACTGCTTTTACCGATGCCAACGCTCGCGGAAACACCCACCGACCGGACGCTGACCCAGCTTGGAGCTGGCGACCTTATTGACCGTGCGGTTCGATTTTACCGGCGGTTTTTTTCAACATTCATTTTGATCGCAGCGCCTCCCGTTATCGTCGGGACTATCATTTCGGTCGGATGGACGCTGCTTGGGCGGCAGATATTTTCGATCGGGAGCGACCAACTTTCGGCAGAGAACACCTTTTACTACGTATTCCTTTGGTTTGGCACGGGCGTGATCTGGCTGACCGAGACGATTGCGACGCTGGTCGTTATGGGCGGGGCGTCCCGAAACTTTGTCAGACATCTGCTCCACGGCGAACCGATCACCTTTGGCGAAACTTACCGCAATACCTGGAAACGCCTTGGCGGCCTTGTTGTCGCGGCAACGCTGATCACGGTTTTGCTGGTGTCGATCGGGGTTCCGATATTCTATTTGGGGCTGATGATCGGTGGGCTGGCGGTTTTCGTCATCGCCGCGATTCTCGGCCCTGTACCGATACTTGCGTTTATCGTTGGCTTGGTCGTCGTTCTTGCGGTCACGTTTGGTACGGTCTGGCTGTTCTTCCTTGCTGCATCGCGGCTGGCTTATGTTCCGCAGGTAATGCTTGTTGAGGGGCAAGGTGTATTCGCGGCGATCTCTCGCAGTGCGAGCCTCGCGAGTGGGAATGTGATGCGTCTTGCCGCGCTATTTCTGTTTACTACGCTCGCCACGTATTCGGCATTGATGCTGCTTTACGTACCACTGGCGTGGTATGCGTCGGCGAACGGCATCGAGCTGATGTCATTCGACGCGGACGTTCTGCCCGCTTGGTATGAGATCGCGTACGGGCTGATCTGGCAGGTCAGTTTTATTCTGCTTTCGCCGGTGTGGATGGTCGGGTTGTGTCTTCTCTACGTCGATGAGCGCGTTCGAGGCGAGGGATACGACATCGAGCTAATGGCCGCACGTCGGCTCGGTGATATTCCGAATGTTCCCGATACCTATCTCAATCCGTTGCAGCCTGCGTTGTCGGCTGTAGTTCCAACGCCCGTTGCATCGGGGAAGGCGTCCTCTTCGTCAATGACGACGTTGGATCTCAAATGAAGAGCTTTTCCGCAAGATCTTTGTTCCTGCTAATGCTTGTGGCTTTCGTCGCAGGGCAAGGCTTTGCTGCGACGCTCAATGACTATCAGAATCGGATCGGCAGTGCCATCGCCGGTTGCGACGAATTGAGCGAGATCATAACAGAGAACGACGACGATCTAGAACACGATTCTATTGTCGAGCTTCGCCGTCTCTTGCCAAAATCCGAGGGTATCGATACTACCGGCGGTACGATCGAGACCGACAATACCTGGTTTCACGCCGCTCTCGATAGTCTCGCGAATGAAACCGATGAGCCAAAGCGAATCGAGATACTCGAGTCGATCTCTGAACGGCTCAAAGCGATCCAGTCGGGCATCGATGAACTCAACGCTGCCACGGCCGCCGAGCAGTCGAAGGATCGGGATAAGCAGAAACTCGCGGAGATATTGCGTCGTCAGGAATATCAAAGAGCGGAAGAAAAAGGCGAGAGTTTGTTTCAGAAATGGTGGCGTCAATTTCAGGAGTGGCTCGCCAGGCAGATGCCCGCCCCGTCAAAGACACCAACTACCGGACCGAGTTTTGAGGGGCTGCGTGTCGTCTTGCAAGTCTTGATCTTTGCGGCGGTCGCGGGTCTGGTAGCATTTCTCGTCTGGCGGTTCGTACCGTTCTTTGCGAAGCGAAGGCGAACTTCAAAAACCAGCGACGGCGGCCGTGTCGTCCTCGGCGAGCGAATCGGCGAAGACGAATCTGCGGCCGACATTTTTAGCGAAGCGGAACGCCTCGCCGGGGCGGGCGATCATCGCGGTGCTATTCGCAAGGGCTACATCGCACTGCTCGTCGAGCTTGGCGACCGCAAGATCGTTCGTATCGCTCGTCATAAGACCAATCGCGATTACCTTCGCGATGTGCGAAAACGTGACGATTTGTTTTCCGACATGTCCGGCCTCACGTCAAATTTTGAACAAAGCTGGTACGGTCTGCGTCTCGCCGGTGCAGACGACTGGGCGGATTTTCGTGAACGCTGTCGCAGAGCGATCTCGTTGGTACAAGGCAAATAGATGAAGCAAAAGATTTTCATCTTAGGTTTTCTGATCTTGCTGGTCGCGGTGCTGGCAGGGCTAAATGCCGCCTCGTATACACAAAAAGAAAAGACGCCCGACAGCGAGATCGCTCCGAACCGCTCTACATTCAACACAGGTGCGACCGGTACGCAAGCGTATTTTTCGCTGCTCAGCGAGACCGGTCGAAAGGCGACCCGTTGGCAGCATCCTCCGGCGGCATTGCTGACGGCATCGGCAAATGC
>JANNWQ010000096.1:0-9272 GCA_031408595.1 Acidobacteriota bacterium
TCCTATCGCGGATCGTGCAAAATGCTCACCCGCAACCACACGAAAATCATCGGTCGATGCAGACTTATTCCGGTAGCGCTCGGTAAAATCTCTCATCATGTTGTAAAATCCGGCATCTTCGCCAGTCGAGGGGTCACTCAGTAGGAAGTGAACCATCCTAAGTACCAGAGCCCCTTTGTTATAGATCAGAGTTTGGTAGGCTCCGAGCGTCTTCGTGGTCGAAAGTCTATGTCCAAGGACGATCGGGCCGACATCGTTGAGCTTTCCGCTCCCGACGCCGGTGAGGGTGCGGGGTGGATTCTTGAGCGAATCGCGCATCTCGTCCAGCAATTCCCTACCGGCGGAGCGACCCTCGCGCTTCGAGGTGTATAGAGCACCCGAATACTCCGCAAAGCCCTCGCTAAGCCATTGATCACGGTACGAACGCCATGCGACGATGTTTCCCCACCATTGATGTGCGGTCTCGTGCGAAATAAACGCGAATGTGTATTTGTTCGCATTATCGGTCGGCGGGATCATCAACATCGAAGGGAACCCCTGTCCGAATCCGTACGGATGAAATGTTGCGCTGTAGTTGTCGTAAGGATACGCCCCGAAAAGGGCGTTGAAATAACGAACGCTGTTATTAAGTTCGGCGAGGATAAAGTCCTCTTTGATCGGCATAGCTCCACCCGAGACGGAATTGAACTCAAGTGGTATCGATTTATCGGATTTCTCGAACTTCACCGTTTCCACGTGCCTTTCCCATGGGCCAAGCGCGAATGTAACCAGAGCAACCGGCTGCGACATTTTGTACCGGGTTATGGCCACATCCTTATCTTCGGCCCAGGGGCCTTCGCTTTCACGGAGGCCGACGCTCGCCATCTTCAGTTTACGGGAATGGAGGTAGGTCAATGAGTATGTTGCCCGGTCAAGATAGCCGTGACGCGGATACCACGATTCATTGGAGCGCGGATACGAACAATTCGCGACGCTTTCGCCCTGAAGCATGAAATCACCCTCGCCCTCAAACTCAAGGTCGAAGGGCTGTCCTTTCGCTGCCGCACTTGGTAGAAAAACAGTAAGGCCGCCTTCCCAATCTTCCTGTACGAATGGCACCGGTTCGGTGCCGCGCCGAACCGCCTTGATACGTATTTGTTTCTTAGACCTGGCATCGTCGTAGTTGCCTAGATTCTCGCCGATCGAAAACGGTATCGCCCGCGCTCCATCGACAAAAGGCCGCATCGTGGCTTTCGAACGAAGACCGAGCTTGCTCTTTGGGGAGCGAAGATCGAGCATCATGTCGTAGTGCTCGACATCGACTATATCGTGGGCGTCGGAATAAGTAGCGGCAGCCTTAGCATAGTCAGGTTCGGAATAGAATGCGAGCAGTACCTCGGTGTCGCCTATGGCCCCACGATAGGTGTAGATCAGGCCTTTTTCACCGCCGTTGATGCCGAAGTAGGCTGTCGGCAAACGGTTCTGATGATCCATAATGTAGCTCAGATCACCAAGTTTACCGCCCGCAAACGTACCAAAAAAGAACCCCGGATCTTCGTTGTTTAATATTGAGAGTGCGAGGCGCGACGCGAGATTGGCTCCCGTTTGGCGCAGCACTCGCTCATTGAGTTCGGTCGCGATCTTTTGTGCTTGCGGCGGCGCGGCCTCAGTCTTGGTGTCTTTTGCCAGCAGTGAGGCGGTATCATCTGTGAACCTAAAGGCAGCCGTTGTGAAATCCGTGGTCACCACATCGGTTTTGAGCAGGCGGCGGACGTTGGCACGCTCGAAATCACTCGGCGGCAGCTCAGCTTTGAACGTACCGTTTCCAACAAATACGGCCCCGGTGACCTTGCCGTTGATGGGGCCGGAGAAATACAACGTGCCAGTAAGGCTCATCGTCACACGGTCCCGTTTCAACGTGATACCCGAAACGGTTGTTGAACCGCCGTTTAACTCAAAGTTTTTCAATTGAGAATACATCGCCATAGCGTCCGAACCGGAAGCATTTGCTTGGGCGGCGACCGCGATGGCCGTTAAAAGAATAGCGACGAGAATGGAAGAAAGGAGTTTTATGCAGAAAGTGGAAAGTTTCATAGCAATTGACCTCGATCGTTTTTTTAAGAGTATCACAACCAACGCTTAACGGGGCGGCCTTTCATCTTGCGAGTGGTCGTTGCTAAAACGACTTTTGCAAAAGCTGCTTCGGTGATAACCTAACCACCGAGGAAGCTTACAAATGACAATAACGTTCAGGTTGGCAGCAACGTTGCTCTTTCTAGCTGCAACAATTACTGCGCAACATTCGAATCACAAAACACCAGAGACCGGGGCGGCATTTAAACCAATCGAATTGGTTTCGACGGACGCAACGACTCACCGAAAGGTTGCGACGTCGAATAAGGGAGCGCAGGCATTTTTCGATCAAGGCCTCACGCTATATTACGCCTTCAATGACGGCGATGCGGTAAGGTCGTTTCGCCGGGCGGCGGAGCTTGATCCGACACTTGCCATGGCACACTGGGGCATCGCCCTTGCGGCGTATCCGCGTGGCACCGGCGGTGGAAATCCGGGCGATCAGAAGCGGATGAAGGAAGCCCGCGATGCGATAAAGGCAGCGATGTCGATGTCCGCCCCACCCTCTGATCGTATCTATATCGAAGCCCTCTCGAAACTTTTACCCGACGAAGCTGGCTACAACCGCAGAACCTCTGAGGAAGCCTATCGCGATGCAATGAGACGGGTTTACAACGCCACTCCAAAAGATGCGGATGCCGCCGCTCTATACGCTCTCAGCATTTTTTATTCGGCAGGCTATTCAAACTGGACACGGGACGGCGAACCGGTCGGCCGATGGCCGGAGATGTTGGCCGTTATCGAGGCAGGCCTCAAGCTGCATCCTAAACACGTGGGACTGACGCATACGTATATTCACGGCGTCGAGGAATCAATGCAGCCGGAACGTGCATTGGCTGCTGCCGACGCACTCCGCGGGCAAAAGATCTTTATTCCATCATTTGGCCATCTCGTCCACATGCCTGCGCATATCTATGTCAGAACGGGTAATTTTCAGAAGTCTGTTGAATCTAACGAAGAAACAGCGACTATGCCGACCGATAGTCTGTCGGAAGAATTTAAGATCTGGCATTACAATCACGTTCTGAATTTCCTGCTGTTCTCGTATGCGATGCAGGGTAATTCGGCGAAGGTCTCGAACACGCTGGATAGGAAGTTTGGGTTTTATACACCTCGGTACTCTGACCAACGGCCCCGATATTGGGTCAGGTTCAGGCGTTGGAATGACATTCTGAAGGCTCCCGTTCCCCCCGCGGATAGTCGCCCCGAGACGTTGAAGGCGTGGACGTGGGCACGAGCAATGGCTCTTGCCGCGACTGGCGACATCGATAAGGCTCAGGCAGAGAGGCCGAAAGACACGACCGACCCGTCTCCGCTGCGAAAGATCGATGATGCCCGCATCGACGCGGCCATCGCCCGTCAGAAAGGTGACAAAGCGAAAGAGATCGATCTTTTGCGGGATGCAGTCGATGCGGAAGATACGCTTCCGTATTCCGAGCCGCCGCTGTCGATCTCGCCTGTAAGGGAGAATCTCGGTGGTGCGCTGCTACGCGATGGGCAGTTCGTCGAGGCGGAAAAGATCTTTCGCGAAGACCTCCGCCGCAATCCCGGCAGCGGCCGCTCGCTCTTTGGCCTGATGACCGCGCTTGAGAAGCAAGGAAAAACGGACGAGGCACAGCGGGTGCGAAAACGGTATGTCGAGGCTTGGAAATACGCTGACATTCAGCTAACAATTGACGTGCTCTAACAGACAAATATCAGTCCTGCTCACCATCGATATTGGGATCGTGATCATATGGAAGTTAAGCGTGGAAAATCAGCAATATTTCTTTTACTTCTAATTGCTATTATCGCGGGAGGAATCGTCCGATCGGGCATTTCGACGAGCCTTGATGGCTTTACCTTTGATGAGGCTTACCACATTGGTGCGGGCGTTTCTTATGTGAAGACCGGCGACTTTCGGCTGAATCCGGAGCATCCACCGCTCGTCAAACTCTGGGTAGGAGCGTATCTTGCGCTTTTTGAATATCAGAGCACTCCGTATCGAAAACTTGCGGATAAGACCGACGAAAGAGCGTTCGTCGAGAACGACATCTTTAACAATAACGACCATTTGATCATCCAGACCCGCGCGCGAACGGCGATGTTTGCACTCAGCGCTTTGCTGATGCTCGGTTTCGGGTTGGCAGTATGGCGCGTATTCGGTGATATTTTCGCGGTCGGAGCAGTCGCGTTTCTCGCGATCGACCCGACTGTTGCAGCTCATATGCCCGTCGTAATGACGGACCTGCCGGTGGCTTTAACTTCGGCTACAGCGATGATCCTGGCCGTCGGAGCGTTTAGAAGTTGGTCGGTTGTCGATCTCACCCTCGCCGCCCTTGCTCTCGGATTGGCACTCGCGTCTAAACACTCGGCCGTGATCGCTTTCATTGCAGTCATGTTGGTCGGAGTCGTAATACTCACCGTTTACCATTTTCGGAATGGAAAGGCGGGCATCGTTAGGCACTTTGCATCGGTTGTAGCCGTGGGACTCGGGGCCGTGATCCTACTATGGGCTTTTTACGGATTCCGGTATTACGAAAGCCCGTCGTCGGCCGAAGACCAGTTCAATCGTTCGCTGGCTGAAAAGATCAGTGATGTAAAATCCCCCGTTTATCGAACCGGCCTGAATGCAATGGCGAACTGGTATCTGGCTCCGCGTTCCTACACTTGGGGACTGGCCGATACGGTAAGGGCCGGAGTCGAGGGAAGGATCGGGACCCCGCTGGTATTCGGCAAACTTTATTACGGAAGTGCCCCGTGGTTCTATTTTCCAGGCATCGTCGCAGTTAAGGTCCCGCTTGGGCTGCTCTTGCTTTCGATTGTGGGCTTGGTACTCGTCATCGTGGGAGTTGCACCGAAAGAGATCAGGCCGCCGCTTGTCGGACTTTTACTGCTGTTTGCGATCTTCGTTTTCTTCTTGATTCGCGGGTCGAGCTATGGCGGGATCCGGCACTTGATGGTTGTGTACCCGTTTTTGGCACTGCTCGGTGCGGCTGTGCTGGAATATGCGACACGGCGCCGTTCATACCTCGCTGTCGGATTCACTGCTTTATGCATAGTGTTTGCCATGATCTCGGCGATCCCGGTAATGAGACCGTGGGAGTATTTCAATGAATCGATCGGCGGTACTGCCAACGGCCACCGATACGTCGACGATGAGGGAGTAGATCTGTACCAACGCTCAGAGGAGGCGGTTCGTTATTACCACGACGTTTTGAAACCGAAAGGGGAGCGTCCTTACCTCTTCTATCTGATGCCCGAGATCAATGATCCAGAAAAAACGGTCGATTGGATAAGTCGCTCCAAAGAGAAGGATAAGGGAAAATGGGACGAACCGACGGCTACGGGAACCTTTATCATTGGCGCGAACGAAATTGCCCCATCGCACTGGTGGGACAAGGCGTCGTTCCGTGAGGCTGAGCCCAAAACTCGTTTTGGAAATCTCTTCGTTTTCGAGGGGACCTTCGACATTCGTCCACTACTTGCACAGTCGTTACAATACCAGGCCACCTTTTTTGTTTACGGGCCAGAACCCGACATCGAAAAGGCGATAGGGCTGCTGACCGAATCGGCCAACCTCGATCCGCGGGCGTTTTTTGTTTCGCTGGAACTCGGCAATCTATATCTGAAAACCGGCAAACGCGACGAGGCGCTGGCTGCGTATCGGACGGCCTATGCGAACACCCCGGAGGCCGACCCAGCTTATAAAGAACTGGCGAATCAGATCGAACGGGTGCAAAATGAAGCGTTGGAAAATATATCGCCACTTCGCAATCCAGCACTCGAATGAAATCGGCCGAAATTAGACGAAGAACAAACGCATAATAGAAACTGAACAAAGTCCTCGCTCTCCGAAGCGATCTGCACGCCGGCGAGCGGCGGGCAGGACAATTCGAATGGGGTCAATAGACTTGCGGCAGATATTGGGAAGCATAATAATTAACCTACGATGAAACTCCTATTCTTTTTTTCTTTTACCTTGACAGTATGCTCTTTGGCGTTCGGACAGCCGTCCACCGTCCCGGCATCGAAGTTGGACCCGACCGCCGAAGCTCGTGCTCGTGTCGCAAAAGGCGACTTGGATGGGGCGATACTCTACTACACAAAATGTATCGAGACTAACGCGACAAAATTCCACTGCTACGGTGAACGTGGTGACGTATTCCAGAGGAAATACAAGCTCGATCTGGCAATTGCGGATTACACGAAGGCGATCGAAACGGCGCCGGACGTCACAGTAGCCAGCCTTAAACCGTCCGCTCCGAAACCGAAGTATTTGACGAAACGCGGCGAGGTCTATAAGCGAAACGTTAAAGGCGGCTACGAGGGGATGAAGCGGGACAACGACCTCGCACTGGCGGACTTCGAACGGGCCCTCGCGATCGATCCGGATTTCTACGACGCGTTGATCGGCGCCGGAAAAGCCTGGTTCTTCAAGGAGGAAAGGAACAAGGCCGCCGCCATGCTCGATAAGGCGACCAAGCTCCGCCCCGATCTGCCGCAGGCATTTTACGAGGTCGGCAACATTTTTTACACGATCGGAACCGAGCCGACATTCAAGCAGGCGTTTGATTATTATTCTCGGGCGATCAAGGCTGATCCAAATTTTGCAGAGGCGTACATTGCACGCTACATGGTTCAAAAGTACGGCAATCCTGACCAGAACAACTACGAGGCGGCGGGAAGGGCCGACATATCTAAATTCATCGCACTCGCTCCTGATTCACCTCGCGGATACGAGATCCGTGGGCTTGACTATTCGCTCAGTCAGCAAAAATATCCGGAGGCGATCGCGGATTTTACTAAGGCAATTTCGCTCGACCCTACCAATTGGAACTATCATGCCTATCGAGCCGAGGCGTACGTCGCGATAAAAGATCACCAAAAGGTGGTCGATGACATAACGAAGTACCTAACGATGAGCAAGCCCACCGACGTTCCTACGCTAGCGAAATGGTTGCCCATGCGGGCGGAGGCGTTTGCCGCACTAGGGCAGCGAGTTCAGGCCACGTCCGACTACGACCTTTTATGGGAAAGAGATCGTAACCTGTACCGCCGTGAAAGACGAAATGTGATTGCCAGCGGCCGTCCCGCGCAACCAATTCAGTTAACCGGAAACGAAGCAGCTGACTACGCTAAGCTAATAGCGCTGATCAAAGGTGGCACTCCGATCGGTGAGAAGAATGTGAGCTGGATTAGGCAATACGAGGCCAAAAACAATATCAAGTGACCCGTCTAAGGGCTAAGACTATTACCATGGACTACGCACGGAACGCGGAATCGGAGTACAATACCAACTCATTTTTGCGTTTTTTCGCGCGCCAAATATATGAGACAAACCGAACAACGAACGACAGTCAGATCTGCCGTCCAAAAGCACAAAGAATTTCTCTTCCCGGCAGTGGCGACTTATTACCAGGAGCCGCTCGCTATCGTCAAAGGCGAGGGCGAGTATGTTTGGGATGATCAGGGCAACAAATATCTTGACGCCTTTGGCGGTGTGCTGACTGTGAGCGTCGGACACGCCAATCCGCGTGTTAACGCGGCGTGGAAGGCGCAGGTCGATAAGATCGCGCATATGTCGACGCTTTACGCGAATGGGCCGCAGGGCGATCTGGCGGAGAAGCTGGCTGAGATCACGCCGGGGAATTTGAAGAAGTCATTTTTCTCAAATAGCGGCACCGAAGCTGACGACACTGCCATACTCGCGGCCAAGATCGCCACAGGGAATAACGAGATCGTCGTACTGCGGCACAGCTACGCCGGACGTTCCGCGACAGCGTTATCAACGATCGGGCATAAGACTTGGAAGCCGATCGCCTCGCAGGTTGCAGGTGTCGTCCATGCGGCTGCGCCGTATTGTTACCGCTGTCCGTTCAAGCTCGAATACCCTTCGTGCGGCGTCGCTTGTGCGGACGATGTCGAAGAGATCATCAACACGACGACGACCGGCAACATCGCGGCGTTCATGGCGGAGACGATCCTCGGCGTCGGCGGATTCATCATCCCGCCAAAGGAGTATTTCCCTCGCGTCGCCGAGATCGCACGCCGCCACGGCGGGTTGTTTATCTCCGACGAAGTCCAGGCCGCGTGGGGCCGGACGGGTGACAAATGGTTTGGCATCGAGCATTGGGGCGTCGAGCCGGACATCATCACTTCGGCTAAAGGGATGGGCAACGGTGTGCCGATCGGCTGGACGATCGCGACGCCTGAGGTTGCCGATGCGTTCCCGGGACTGACGTTCTCGACATTCGGCGGCAACCCCGTTTCATCGGCGGTTGGACTCGCCGTTATTAACGTCATCGAAGAAGACGACCTGCGAACGAATGCACGCATCGTCGGTGACTACTTCAATTTGCGGCTACGAGATCTGCAGGAAAAATACGCCTGCATTGGTGACGTACGCGGAATGGGACTGATGCAGGGAATCGAACTCGTCAAGGATCGCAAAACAAAAGAACCTGCCCCCGACCTCGTCCTTCGCGTCTTCGAAGAGACCAAACGCCAAGGCGTTCTCATCGGCAAAGGCGGCCTCTACGGCAACGTCATCAGAACCGGCGTCATGCTCAACTCAAACACGGATTCGATCGACAGGGTGATCGAAGCTCTCGATGCCGGGCTAGCATCGTGTTAGATAGCATGACCATCGGGAAGGCTAAAGAGATACTCAAACACCGTTTCGGATACGATTCATTTCGGATGAATCAGGAGGCGGTGATCGAGGCTGTGCTCGATCAGAAAGACTGCGTTGTGCTCATGCCGACGGGCGGCGGTAAGTCGCTCTGTTATCAGATACCCGCGTTAATGCTCGATGGGTTGACGGTCGTGATTTCGCCGCTGATCGCCTTGATGAAAGATCAGGTTGACGCTCTGAGAGCGAACGGCGTCGAAGCGGCGTTTTTGAATTCTACGCAGACTGCCGCCGAGCAGGTTCCGATATTTCGCGATATTCGCAGCGGTAAACTCAAGCTTTTGTACGTTGCACCTGAGCGGTTATCTCAAGGCGGCGATGAGTTTCTCGATTTCCTTTCGCAGATCAATATCTCGCTCTTCGCGGTCGACGAAGCTCATTGTATTTCGAGTTGGGGACACGATTTCCGACCTGAATATCTAAAGCTTGCGACGCTGAAACGGGAGTTTCCAAATATTCCGGTCATTGCTCTGACCGCGACCGCCGA
>JANNWQ010000097.1:0-14150 GCA_031408595.1 Acidobacteriota bacterium
CCGCTTTGTTCGACGGCTAGGCGTTCGCGGACGGTGGTTTTCTCAACGACTCTTTCGCCAGCGTCGGTGTCGAGAATGATGCTGACGCGTTTCTCGTCCTCGGCGGCGAATTCGCGGACCGTAAGTTGCTGAGTGCGTGCCGTGGCTTTCCAGTCGATATGCCGAGGCTCGTCCTGCGGCTGATATTCGCGAAGCGAGAGCAGATCGCGACCCATGCCGCGTTTTGTCGAAGCGACCGCTCCTTGGTCGAGCGGTATCGATGCGTCGCCGGGATCGAGCGAGTCTATTTTCGGAAATACGACAAGTTCTGCCTCGCGTGCTGGCAAACGCCGTCGATGCCGGAAGAAGCCAAACGGGAATTTGGTCGAAAGCTCAAAATCACGTATCATCAGCCGTCCGCGATTGGGAAATACATGGTGGTTTTTCCCTTCGGAGGTTTGGCGGGCCCCGACGTGTACAAAATGGTTTAGTGTGCGTCGCACCAGAGGCGGCTTGCCTAGTCTGGAAGCCAGCCACCCCGGCAGCATCGCGTTAAGTTCGTGGGCGACGATCGAGCGTTCACGCTCTTTGCCACGCACCTCGGCGACGATGGAGAAGGCCGGGAAGATGCGTTTGCGATTGATCAGAGTGACGATGATCGGCGTCGGTTCGCCGGCGAAGATCGTCTCGGGAAACCGCATCGTCACATCGAGCTTTTTCAGACAAATACTGCCCGCAAAGAAACCGACGATCATCGCGGCGATCAGGAAAGCGAGCACAAGAAAGAGCAGATTATTTCCAGTGTTCCAAGCCGAAAATCCAACGATCAGCATCAGCACGATCATCACCGCACCGCCGGTCGTAAACTCAAACGGCAAATTCATCTGCGACGCCTCGCGACCGGCGTTACGTGCCAACGGCGGCACCACAAAGACTAGAATCAAGAGAACAAAAACCAGCGAAATACCCGCCGAGATCCCTGCCAGACGAATATTCCCACTCTGATGCGCGTACAGCGTCAATCCCGAGAGGCCCAGCCCGCCAAAGAGCACAATTCCCCCGAGCGCCGCGTTACGCAGATCGCGGATGCTGAACAGCTCTGAAAGGGACTTTAAGTTCATTGAGTTTGGCGAGTTCATTGAGTTTGTTGAGAGAGACGTCCATACTCAACGAACTCAATAAACTCAACAGACTCAAAAAACTCGATTTAGATCGGCACGCTCACTTTCTGCAATATCTCGTGCAAGATCCTTTCCGCCTCACGCATTCGATTTCGGACGACGGCGGAGCGGGCGTTCAGGATGACACGATGGGCGAAGCAGGGCATGACCAGCCGTTTGACGTCGTCGGCGATGCAGTAATCGCGGCCTTCGATGAGTGCTAGCGCCTTGGCCGAGCGAAAAAGTGCGAGCGTGCCGCGGGGACTGATGCCGAGTTCGAGTTGGTCGGACGTACGCGTCAGATTGACGATCTCGAGCAAATAATCGATCAACGCATCGTCAACGCGAACATCATTCACCATCGCCTGCAGATCAACCACATCAGCCTGCGACATCACAGGCTCGACAGCCCCGAGCGGGTCGCCCGAACGCCGGTCGCGAAGTATCTGCCGCTCGTCCTTCATATCCGGATAGCCGATGTGCAGCCGCAGCATAAAACGGTCTAATTGCGATTCCGGCAGCGGATAGGTGCCGTGATGTTCGGACGGATTTTGCGTCGCGATGACGATAAATGGCATGGGAAGATGCATCGATCGTCCCTCGACCGTTACCTGTTCCTCGGCCATCGCCTCGAGCAAGGCGGACTGTGTTTTCGGCGTGGCCCGATTGATCTCATCCGCAAGGACGATATTCGAGAAGATCGGGCCAGACTTCCATTCGAATTCACCAGTCTTCTGATTAAAGATCGACAGACCGAGCACGTCGGACGGCAAAAGGTCGGAGGTGAACTGAATACGCTGAAACGACAACTCCAATGCACGTGCCAGAGCGTTTGCGAGCGTCGTCTTGCCGATACCGGGAACATCCTCGATCAGCAGATGACCGCGGGCGAGCAATGCGATGAGTGCAAACTTAACGGTCTCGGACTTGCCGCGGATCACGCCCTCGATAGCCGCCTGCAGCTCGGCAACCTTCGCAGCCGGATCAAAACCGCCCACCGCACCGCTGCCCGCCGTCTGTGTCTCGCTGACTATCCAATCTCTCATCTGGTATCGTGCGGCGATGTGCCCGCTTTATAATATTCTACCCGATTAGAAACTATGGCGGCACCAAAAAGTTGCCTTTCTCTTCTCCGCTTACTCTGCGTCCTACTCTGCGGTCTCTGCGTTAGAAGATCTTCATCGCAGAGAACGCCGAGTAAGACGCAGAGTTCGCTGAGAGACCGTTAGCGAGTAATTGAATTTCCGTCCGAAACAATCTAAACTTTTGAAACTAAACACCTGCATTTTCGTGATGATGTGCGGAGCGTAAAAACGAGATTTATGAGCAATTTGAGAAATAGATTGAAAGATCAACGCGGCT
The DNA here is from genome assembly GCA_031408595.1 of Acidobacteriota bacterium. Classification (GTDB taxonomy): domain Bacteria; phylum Acidobacteriota; class Blastocatellia; order Pyrinomonadales; family Pyrinomonadaceae; genus OLB17. The sequence continues at coordinate 2,502 of JANNWQ010000097.1, forward strand.
TTAACCTCATCGAGCTGATGATCGTCATCGCCATCATCGGCCTCCTCATCGGCGTCGGCAGCCTCGCGTGGCAGGCCGTGATCCGGAGCGGTAACGAAACGACGGCGGCGCAGACGTTAAACCAGCTTCGCACCTATCAGGCTCAATACGCAGGGCGAAATAAGGGCAATTTTGCGACATTCGAAGACCTCGTTACCAAGATGGGTCTTGACGAGGGCTTTCGTGGCGAGGCACCGGTTAAGAATGGTTACACATTCAAAATGACGGTCGAGCCCTCATCCGGAAGTCGACCAGCATTTTATTCGGTGTCAGCTGATCCCGTAAGTTCGGAAGGCGTAACCGCCTCGGGCACACGGCATTTCTACACAGACTCGTCGTTGAGCAACATTAAGGGCACCGACGAGAACCGTCCCGCAAAGGCCGACGATCCATCTATTTAGTGAACAGGGAATAGTGAACGGTGAAGCAAAGAGTTATCTCAGAACTATTCACTGTTAGTTATTCACTGTATCTCCGCCGTCTTAGCTCAGTGGTAGAGCACTCGCTTCACACGCGATAGGTCACAAGTTCGAATCTTGTAGACGGCACCAATGTTTTCGATGAGTTAGGGGCATTATGGAATGTCCCTTTTTCAATTCCCACCTGAATTTCCACCACAGAAGTTTTTGCCAATCATCATCAACTGCTGAGGGATCGCTAACACGACTTCCACAGCGAGAGAAGCATCGCCAGCCGCAAAGGCTTACCCCCCCCCGACGAGATGCGTCCGCCCGACGAACTCCCCAAGACTCAACGGCCTGATCTGACTTGCAAGAGGTTCCATGGCTGCGCTTGCGATATTGTATCGCATACGAAAAAGGACGGCCGAGGTAAACCATCCTACTGTCACGCCGGATCGAAGACCTTAAAGCTGCTCAACGGTTTGGATCCGAGCGCCACAGGCGAATTGTCCCGTCACCGGCCACTGCGGCGATGATCTTGCCGTCGGGCGACAACGCGATCGAGCCGGGCTCCTTGATACCCGTCTTTATGGTCAGTAATACCTGGCCGTTCGCGACATCCCAAATCTTGATCAGACCCGCTCTGTCGTATGTGATCAAACGTTTGCCGTTTGTCGAAAGATCAGCAAATTCCAATTGCTCATCGTGGCCGCTGAAAGTTGCTAGCTCCTTACCGGATTCTGTATCGATCATTTTCAGGCTCCGGTCGTTATTGATTACTTGAAAAGCGATCAGTCTGTTGTCCGGCGTGAATACCGCTAAATAATTGAACTCAGACTCTCTGTTGAATACCCACGTTTCCGCGCAGTTGGCGGTGTCCCAAAGTTTTACCGTTTTGTCGCCGGAGGCCGTAACCCGACTTCCGTCCTTTGAAAACCGAACACCCCAAGGCGATTTGAAGGGAAATGAACAACGCAGATCTCCGGTTGCCGCGTCCCATAAACTCACATCTTTGCCGTCCCAGAAATTTGCGGTGGCAATAAGCTTCCCATTTGGTGAATAAAAAAGATCCCCACCGTGGTTAAGGCTGTCAAAGCTAAGAAGCTGCTTTCCGGTGGCAATGTCCCAAATCTTGACCATTCTGTCTTTTGCGATGGTCGCTACGGTGCCTGCGTCGGGTGAAAATGCTGTAAAAACGACAACATCGGTGTGGCCGCCCAAGGGACGTCTGACTTGTTCCATTTCGACATCCCATATTTTCGCCGTTTTATCTTCACTCGCCGACGCTAACAATTTGCTATCCGGCGAAAAAGAAATGTTATTAATTGCCTTGGTATGCCCACGCAATATACCTCGGGTCTCGGCCGGAGGCACACTCCATATCCTCGCGGTATTGTCGAAGCCGCCTGAAGCCAGTTTCAATCCATCCAGCGAGAACGCGACAGTGAACACGTCGTTAGCATGCCCGCGGAGAATGGCGATATCGTAACCTTTTTCTACATCCCAAAGCTTGATCGTGTCCTTGATGCACATCGCGATCGTCTTGCCGTTGGGAGAAAATGCCAGGCCGCCAGTTACATCCTTAAAAGTCCCTACTTCCTTTCCTGACGGCAGGCTCCACAGCTTGGCGATCTTCTCCGATCCAGCAATAAGAAGCGACTTCGAGTCCGGTGCAAAAACCACCTCTTTAACGAAGCCGATCGCATCAATGGTTACGATCTTTCGCCCGCTGGCAATATCAAAAACGGTGACAGAAAACGCCCCGGTTTGTGCAGCCAGAAGCTTTCCGTCGGGCGATACTGCAAACTGGTGACCGATCTTGCCGAATTTTAGGTACGGGGTAGTCTCCGTCGCGGTTGAAACGTTCCAGACCATGATCTTGCGATCGTCATCTTCGCCAGAAAGCGTGTTACCGTCCGGAGAAAATACTAATCCCCCGACGGCAAGCCCGGTACCCGTGCTTGCAATTGTCGTCCATAGCATCTGCCCTGTTGGGATGTCCCACAGTTTTGCCGTCTTATCGAAACTTCCGGTTGCGAGTTTGGTCCCATCCGGTGAGATAGCAACGGAAACAAGGCCTTTCGTATGGCCCTTGAATTCGGCAGTCTGCTGCCCGGTCGACACGTCCCACAATCGGGCGGTGTCGCTTCCGGTGGCGAGCGTTTTGCCATCCGCCGAGAACGCTACGCTGTTTACCCAGCCCTCGTTTTTGAGCGTGATAGGCTGAGAGGCCATTCTTTCTGCGTGCAGACGCGCCAAATAGCCCCATTCAAAATCGCGCAGATCCTTTTCGCCCTTCTTTGGCCTTGTCGCGTTCAAATATTGATTTGCTGAGTCGAGATCGGAAGTTTCTAACGCCTCGGCGGCAAGCCGAATGTTTGTGGCATATGCGAAGCGTGCTTCGTTTGGGTCAGCGATCCGCCAATACCTGCGGGCTAAAAATGCCGAGGTTAGAAGCAACGCGGCGATCAGAGCGAAGATCCAGAACGACGTACCTCGATGAAGTTTGATCCCCGCCAAAACGTACTGTGTTCCGGAGAGGCTCTCAAGCGGTTTCCGGTTCGGGTCCGTTACTTTCACACTTTCCACAGTGTTGTCGCGTAACCCCAGGGTCGACCGTTCCATTTCCCTTTCGAGATCCAACTTGCGTTTTAACCGTGTGAGATCGATCAGCAGATCTTTTGCGGTTTGGTAACGCTCGTCAGGGTTCTTCTCGAGAGCTTTGGCGACGATCTCGTCGAGGCGTTCCGGCACATCGGAGATCGACTGCGACAACGCAGCCGGATGCGTTTTCACGATCTCGGCAATAAGATCGGCGGTATTTTCGCCCCTGAAAGGCGAACGGCCGGCGAGCATTTCATAGCACACCACGCCCAGACTCCAAATATCTGTCCGCGCATCGGTCGCGTGGCCGCGGGTCTGCTCGGGCGACATGTATTGGACCGTGCCCATTATGATGCCCGGAGCGGTCTCCAGGTGTCTTTCGGTCAAAGCGTCGTGACTGACCCTGATCTCTTTACGCTCAACCAGCTTGGCCAGACCGAAGTCGAGAACTTTGGCGAGCCCGTCACGCCGGAGCATTATATTCTCCGGCTTGATGTCGCGGTGGATGACGCCTGCTTCGTGAGCGGCGGCCAAAGCAGATGCACACTGAACGGCAATGTCGAGGGCTTCGTTGACCGGTAAATTATCCTGATCTAGTTTCGACCGCAGCGTTTCGCCGTCGATATACTCGGTGGCAATGTATCGGGTAGTTCCCGTCTGTCCGATCTCGTAGATCGTGAGGATGTTTGGATGATTAAGTGCGGAGGCTGCCCGTGCCTCCTGTTCGAACCGGCGGACCCGGTCGACGTCCTCGGTGAAGTTATCGGGTAGCAGCTTGATCGCAACCTGACGGCCAAGTTTTCCGTCCTCAGCGAGATAAACGTCACCCATTCCCCCCGAACCGATCTTCTTGACAACCGTGTAATGTTCAACCGAGTCTCCCGCCGCGAAACGATCCCCCGAAACGGTCGATGCAACATTTGCGATCGCGGGGCTTTCCAGGTACTCACTATCATATGAGTCCAATAACCGTTCGACCTCGGCCCTCAATTCGCCCTCGCCATTGCATTTTTCATCCAAAAACGCACCCCGACCCGCCGGCTCGACCTCGATCACCGAGTTAAAGATCTCTTTAACTTTTTGGTAGTCGTCGGGATTCATTATGCTTTGATCAGTCGCTCAACTCGGCACGAAGCCATGCCTTTGCCATATTCCATTCACGTTTGACGGTTGCCGGCGAGATCTCTAATACCTCAGCAGTTTCCTCAATGCTTAGCCCGCTAAAATATCGCAGTTCGACGATCCGGGTTTGGCGTTCGTCCAGTTTTTCGAGCCGCGTCAAGGCTTCGTCAAGAGCCAGCAGATCGACATCGATGTTAGGCGTCGCGATCGCGATAGTGTCGTCCAGTGTTATCGGCTCGTTTGATCCGCCGCGCTTTCTACGACCCCGGCTTACGGCGTAATTAACGAGTATCCGTCGCATCATCTGTCCCGCCAGGCCGAAAAAATGAGTTCGGTTTTGCCAGTTAACGTTTTGCTGATCTATTAGGCGGATATAGGCTTCATGAACGAGAGCGGTCGTCTGAAGCGTATGATTTGCACGTTCTCGGTTTAGAAAACGATGTGCCTGACGCCGGAGTTCGTCATAAATGAGGGGCATAAAACGATCGGCCGCCGAGCGGTCGCCATCGCTCCAATCCTTTAGCATTTCCGAGACCTCGTCGGCTTTAGATCGGGTCACCACCAATGCATCTCCTTGCCGTTTATTAATAATCGTACCGCCATAGTAAAGATTCCTCGCACCTACGTCAACAAATTTTTGCCACGGTCATGAGCCGATCTGATACAGAAAGTTGCGTTCCATTGTAGAGACGCATTTTGGCGTGACAGGTTTTTTCAGGATTCTGCACTTAAAGATACAAGTGCCAAATTGCGGCTAGTCCTCAGAAACAAACGGAGATACAGAAATGTCATACAAACATCGAGCTACAGCGCTATTCATTTTAACCGCGATCCTTTCTTTGAACGCCCCGACGGCCTTAGCCGACAATCGGGACAGAACGGTTAGGGTCGTTACCTACAATATGTACATAGGCACCGATTTCTCGGATATTTTTCAGGCCCAGAACTCGACAGAACTAGTGACCGAGGTTGCCGAAGCGTATTCGGATGTCGTGGCCAGTAATGTTTCGGAACGCGCAGCCGAGATCGCCGATCAGATACAGGCATCAGATCCTATTCTTGTCGGTCTGCAGGAAGTTGCACTCTGGCGAGTCGGCGCTCCGTTTGATCCGGCGCCGGCCGAAACGATCTCGATCGATCAGTTGCAACTTTTGATGACCGCATTGAATGATCGCGGACTTCACTATGCCCCGATCGCGATCCAGACGAATCTCGACGCTGAGCTGCCTGCCGTGTTTGGGCCTACGGTTGCTTTTGACGTTCGTTTTACAGACCGAGTCGTGATACTTGCACGAACCGACCTGAATATCTCGCAATTCAAGCTCGAAGGCACCCAGACGGGCACGTTTACCACCCTGTTACCGGTGCAAACGGGCACGATTGGCACCATAACAATACCGCGCGGATGGGCTTCGGCAGATGTTAAAATGCGCGGAAAGCAGTATCGGTTTGTAACCACCCATCTCGAATCGTTTTACGAGCCCGTCCAATACGCACAGGCGTTCGAGGTGCTTCAGGGGCCCGCGAATACCAATAAACCTGTGATCCTAACCGGGGATTTTAATTCGGATGCTGCGGCGGGCGGAAATTCTTACCAGTTGATCGTCTCCGGAGGATTTGCCGACGTTTGGAGCACGACCAATCCGTTTCAGGCCGGATACACGTGGCCCCTTTCAGGAGAATCGCCCAGTGCATTTCTCAACCCGACTCAGCGTCTGGATCTGATCTTGACGCGCGGAAATATCCTGATATCCACTACGGATATTCTGGGCGAACACCCGACAGCAGATCTGACGCTTTCGGGGGAAAGGCCTTCCGACCATGCGGGTGTGTCGGCGACATTGGTACTGGAACCTTAACGCAGATGTTTGTAAGTCCGCGTTTGCTCAAACAACTTTGAAATTAAAAACGACTTGGAGGCAGTTTATGATCAGCAAATTCTTATCCTTTACTATATTTGGTTTGGTAATTTACGGCCTCGGCTTTCAACCGGTCCTCGCCGCGACGGGCGATGACAGCAAGATCGAGAAGATCAAGCGGTCGGTTCGCGAATTGAGTACGGTCGACAGTCCGGCAGTGGTTGTCAAAATGAAAAATGGCACTAAGATCGAGGGCCACATCAGCCAAGTTCTTGATGGTTCATTTGATGTTGTCAGTACCGAAACAAGACAGACCGCAACGATTCTCTATGGCGATGTTTCGTCCGTCAAACGACATGGTTGGTCGAAGGGGGCAAAGATCGCTCTCGGGGTAGGTATCGGAGCTGCAGTCACTGTAGCAGTCATTGCCGGTGTCGTCGCCAAGAAAGGATTGAGCGGATTCTGCCCCCTCGGGTGCTCAACAATGCTAAGGCCCTGAACTAAGCGTCATTCCGAACGCATTACGGAGGAAATACGATGAAAAAACTAATAGCTACGATCGTCGCGTTGTCATTTTTGGTTCTAACCGGCTGCATTCCATCTTTACACCCCATTTATATGCCCGAGGACGTTATATTTAACGAATCGATACTCGGGACATGGGAGGACGGAAACACCGGCGAGGTATGGAATTTTTCAAATGCAGGAAAAGCTGAGTATAAGTTGATCCACATAGATGATGAAGGCCGAAAAGGAGAATTCAGTGCCCGATTGGTCAAGATCTCGGGGTATTTGTTTCTCGATTTGGTACCTGCCGATCCCGCTGTTGTTCAAAGCAGTTTCTTTCAGGACCATTTTCAAAAAACACACTCCTTCGTTCGCGTTCTGCAGACTCAACCGACCGCGAGCTTTGCGGTCATGGAGTCGCGGTGGCTAAGCGACCTCCTGGCCGCGCGACCGAGCTCCATCCGCCACGAACGGGTCGGCGGTGAGATCTTGCTCACATCGTCCACACGAGATACCCAAAAATTCCTGATCGATAACCTGAATACCAAAGGTGCCTACTCAGATCCAATGCACCTGACACGTAAGAGAAATCCCGGTAAATAGAAGCTTCGAGATAAGTCTCTAGCACTTTTGTTTCTTGCTTTTGAGGAGAGGCGATCGACGAAGTGCGCCAATTTTCACGATCGCTCAACGAGCGAGATTCCCAGCCAAGCGATGAAGGGGTTGCAATTATGAAAAAGGCCAAAATGAAACGAAACTTTATCGGCATCTGCATCGCCATAATTGTCGCGACGCTTTTTTTCCCGGCTGTCGGAATGGGCCAGAAGCCTTTTGAGATCCTTGTCGTCGGGGATTCACATATTTCAGGCCAGGGCTTGAAGAATGACAACAAATTCTACAACCTTGTCAGAGATTGGGTCCAGGGAGAGGTTTTCGGTCATTCCCGAAAAGTAAATCTTAAGGTCAAGTCACACGCGGGATCGCGGATAAAGTTACATCCGGACGAGTTGCGGTCAATGCACAAGGTTGGCGATGATATCAACAAATTCCACTACGACGAAGCGAACATCTCGTCACCGGACATAACGACACAACTCGACGTCGCCCGCAGCGAATACGAACGGCCCGAGTCCGTCGATCTGATCATGCTCTCAGGCTGCATTACCGACGTTTTGGTGGCGGACATAATCAATCCGTTTTACCCGGAAAGAAAGCTCCGCGAACGGATCCGCCGGTTCTGCGGCGAGTCGATGGCTGGGCTGCTCGAACACGCAACGACCACCTTTCCAAATGCACAGGTCGTCGTTGTCGGATATTTCCCGATAGCTTCGTCACAAAGCGATGTAAAAACGATGGCCCGCTATTTCCTGAAGATAATCAGTTTTCCGCGTGACTTACAGTTTGTCTTTACAAACCCTCTCAGCCGTCAGTTCCTAAAGATCCTCCGCAACAAGATCGCAAAGCGATCGAGAGTCTGGATCGAAGAGTCAAACCGCGAGATAAAAGACGCGATTGCTAGACACAACGCGGGAAGCGGTCGTCCAATGGCTTTCTTTGTTGAATCGCCGATCCGCCCGGAGTCGAGCTACGCGACCAAGGATCCGCTGCTCTGGGAGATCGATAAGAACCACGTCCCCAACGATGAGACATATGTCGAAAGATTGGCCGGTTGTGCTAAGGTGTTTGGCGAGATGAAGTACCAGCACTACGGGCGGCTTTCGAGGCGAATGTGTGAGCTGTCATCGGTGGCCCATCCGAACGTCAAGGGCTCGCAAGCGTTTGCCGATGCGATCAAGACCGTCTTAAAATCGAGCGTGTTTAACCGGGAAGAAAATATTGGAAACCTTCAGAAGTTTTAATTTTTCTATGGATCATATAGCGAAGCAAACGGATGCTCATCAGCCGCTGAACCGCGGATACTGGCGGTATCTGCTCATTCTTCTGATCGTATTTGGATCATTGGTCATAACGCTTCTGCAAACGCCGTTTGCCCAGGACCAGCACTATCATAACTTCGCCGACAGCCGCTCCTTCCTCGGCGTACCAAATTTTGGCGATGTTGCGTCGAACCTCGGATTTTTAATTGCGGGGTTGGCCGGGTTAAAGGTGTGTTTTAAGCGGCGTCTCGGAAATCTCCAGAGTGCGTGGTTAGTTATGTTCGCGGGAATAGCACTGGTCGGGGTCGCGTCATCCTATTATCACTGGACACCAAATGATCATACCCTTGTCTGGGACCGAATGTCGCTGACCGTAGGTTTTATGGGCCTGTTCGTGGGTCTGTTGGGCGAGTATATCAGTGAACGTTTCCGCTATCTCCTCATCCCTGCGGTTCTGATGGGCGTTTCGAGTGTTTTGTACTGGAAGATGTTTCAGGATCTTCGTTTCTATTACTGGATCCAGGCGATCCCCTTGATAGTGCTACCGTTTATTATGCTGGTGTTCCGGCCTCGATACTCGCATCAGTGGTTAGTCCTCGCCGGAGCCATCTTGTACGGGCTTGCGAAGCTGGCTGAGCTGGGTGATAAATCGGTCTTTAGTCTAACTCAAGGCGCCATTAGCGGCCACACGATCAAGCATACGCTCGCAGCCGTCGGATGCTGGTCTATACTCTTAGCCTTAGAAAACCGGCAGTCAATGGACTCTCGTTCGAGCCCTCCTTCCCTCTGAGTTTCGCCTTTCCTATCGTTGAACACGAAGTCTAGCCCTCACGCTGTTAGCCCGTTCCGAAAAACTCGTTAAGAGGTCAACGAGTTATTGCGGTTCTACGCAGATCGTGAAAGTGAAGGTCCTCAATGCCCGCGAGTCGCTTGGCCGTTGCCCAACTCCGCTTGAAGTCCGTGAACGGGAACGGTCGATCCATTAAAAGAGGAGAAAATCAATAGGTTGAAATAGTCTGTAGGAGGTGTCAAGCAATAGCCCTATAAACACTAAGTGAAAACGTCAGTTGTGAAATAGTTCGAAAGTTCTTGAAACGATAGGCCTCGCGTTTCACACGCGATAGGTCACAAGTTCAAATCTTGTAGACGGCACCAATGTTTTCGACGATCTTCAATTCCGACCTAAATTCCGACGAGTCTTTTCGATTATTGGGAGTTCGATCCGCCAATAAATCAATCTGGGTACCGATGAAATAGCGCAGTATTGGCGCGAAAGGCGGCGCCGAGGATCGTGCAAGAGATGACTTCGTTTGCGGGATTAGACACTCGCGGTTCGAAAGAACAAAATGAATTTGCAGATGCCCGAAAGCGTGAAAACAATTCGTTTGTGGCAGATGATCTACCTCGGCAAAGGTGCGTCGGTCGTTCGCCAGATCATTCACGCGATTATCAGCGTTGCTCTTCGGTTGTTTTTCCGTCGCATCGAGGTCGTCAACGTCGAACGCGTCCCACAAGTAGGTGCTTTACTATTTGTTCTCAATCATCCGAACGGCTTGATCGATCCGGCTCTCGTCTTCGTTTCGATGCCGCGTCGTGTTTCTTTTCTCGCCAAATCAACGCTTTTCGATAATAGAATCGGCGCGTTCTTACTGAGAACTTTCGAGATCTTACCGGTTTACCGGCGCATTGATGCCGACGCCAAAACGGAGAGCAATGCCGTCACATTCGACAATTGTTTCGAATTATTGCGGAGCGGACGCTGTATAGCTATCTTTCCAGAAGGTGTTTCGCACGACCAGCCGCAATTACAAAAGATGAAAACCGGAGCGGCTCGAATCGCTCTCGGCGCAGTTTCAAACAGGTTCGAGCCCGCAGTCAGCTTAAAGATCGTACCGGTCGGCCTCTATTACACATCGAAAACTTCTTTTAGAAGCGAGGCTTTGATTCGTTACGGCGAGATCTTTGACGTTGAATCGATAGAACTCGATGCCAACGGCGAGCCGCCGCGGGATGCGGTTTTGCGCCTTACCGCGAAAATTGAAGAGACCCTGCGCGAGGTGACCTTGAATCTTGAAAGCGAGACGGACCTCGACGCGGTTTTGAGGGCCGAAGCGTTGTTTTCGTCCGTCTTCGAAAATCTGATCTTCAAACAGACCCTGACACAAACCGTCAGAAGATTGCAAGATCTGGCGGCGAGATACGCTCTTTTGGAAATAGACGATCCGCAGAAAATGCTTGAGTTGAACGCGAAAGTTACGCGTTACGAAAACGATCTGAAAGCGAGCGGGATCAGCACCGAAGGTTTGTCGGTTTTACAGCACCCGACGTGGTATGTTTTCCGCTATCTGATTTTGCGCCTCATATTTTTGGTCCTATTCGCCCCCTTGGCAATCGTTGGAGCGGTCATTCACTCGCCCGGGTATTTCTTCTCGAATCTCCTCGGTCGAATTTTTAAGTCTCATGACACGGACGTTGCTGGGTCGAGCTCGGCTATCATCGCCTCGATCGGCCTGATGCCGCTGACATGGCTGCTCGTCGCTTCGATTCTCTGGTTTAAGTTCGGTTGGCAGATCGCGCTGATTTCCGTTCCGGTAACGATCTTATGCGGCTACCTCGCGTTGCGTTCGGCGGAAACACTGATTGATATGCGCGTCTGGCTAAGGTCAGGATGGTTTCTGTTTCGGCAGCGGGCTCTCTTTTTCCGTCTGCTCGTTCAGCGCGAAAGTCTGCAAAAACAAATCGGAGAGCTAGTCGAAGAGTAGCTGTTTTCAGAACAGGACACTCGAACTCCGGCCAATGCTGTTTCCGAAGCAAAGACAAAAGACCCCAGTGGTAGTTCGGAACCTATTTCTGCGACTGCATTTTCTTTGCTACTTTCTGCACTTCGTCGAGGACTCGAAGGAGGTTGCCGCTCCAGAGTTTGGCGACCTGTTTTTCGGTGTAGCCTCGGCGGACTAGTTCGAGGGTTACGTTGAATGTTTCTGCGGCGTTATCCCATCCTTCCACGCCGCCACCGCCGTCAAAATCGGAGCTGATGCCGACATGGTCGATGCCGATCGTTTTGACGAGATAGTCGATGTGATTGACGAAATCTGTGACATTCACGTCGGGAGCGACATCCTTCAGACGTTCACGGACGATCGGGTTTGTTTTAGTGCGAAAAGCGGCTAGTTTGGCTCCGTATTCGGCCCGCTCGGCCTCGGGCAGCCGCATCATTTCGGCACGGGGAAGGATGGTGAA
>JANNWQ010000098.1:0-2529 GCA_031408595.1 Acidobacteriota bacterium
TTTCGTCCGCTGCTCTTGTGTTAAACCGACTAAGCATAGAAGTTTTACAGCATTACCTAGTAGAAAATTTTGCTAACCAAAAGCCGCTCCCGCATCAAGGGCTCTTTTCGTTAATTCCCGTTCCGCGTCGTCGCGGTTTCTGTCGCGATATCCATATTGTCGCACAACTACATTCTCGCGATCTCACGGCTGATAGGTCACGACGTCTAATTGCCTTCGCAATGCCAAATGGACATTTCTCTATAAGTTTGCCTTCGATCCCGCGATGCTGGATGCTGTACGGGACAACGTCCGGTTCGCCGCCTTCTGTTTGTGTCGCCAGATCAGAATTTCCGCGATCAAAAGGTTCGGCACCCAGCCGACCCAGGCGACTGCTCGATAGACGTCCATCGGCGGCAGTTCGACGGAATTGTTAATGCTCCACTTCCACGCTCTGAGCGTCAGGGCGGAAAGGGTGAGGGCGTAGCTTCGGATCATGTAATTGCGGTGAGCATCGTAATCGCCGCTGCGTGCTTTGAGGACGGCCATGGCCGTGCAAAATATCCAGGCGATGGCGAGCGTGACGAACGCGATCTGCGACGTTATTCCACCATTGGCATAAAAGCCCATGAGCAATCCCGCAGGGCCAGTGATCAACAAAATATCCGCCGCATAGATATAGCCGAGAACGCGGTGGAGTTTGGAATATCTGTTCCTGATCGTCTCTGAGAACTGCGTAAAACCCGCGAGCAGCACCCAAATACTTGTGTAAACGTGAACAAAAAAAGCGATCCGCCAGTGGTCAATGTCGATGTATTGCTGTTTTATCTGCAGGAAGCCAACGTCTGTGTTGTAAGGAATATAAGGTGCGGTGATCCGAGCCATTTGGACCGTAAGGAACGCGAGCATCGCAAACGCGAGCAGACTTATGACGTTCGCATCATTGATAAACTTTCTGATTCTAAGTAATAATGGCTCACTAACCATATGAAAAACGCACTATTGCTCGCACTCGCCGCTACACTTCTTTTCGGATGTAACGTTCAAACGAAAGTCGATAATTCGGCCGTTAAGGTGAATGATACCACTGCGAACTCAGCGGCAAGTACCGCTGCGGCAGTGCCTTCGGCCGAGGTTGAGGCTCAGAAAATACTCGGCTCCTATGTTGGGCCTTTCGGCGATAACAAGATCACCTTGATGGTAACAAAGGTCAGCGGCGATGCGGTTGCCGGCCGCACGATCGTAGGCGGTAATGACCGGCCGTTTGACGGGACCATCACACTGGAAAATGGCGTTTATTCCATCGCCGCAAAGGAGCCGGGCGACCACAAGGACGACGGTGTGTTCAAATTCACTATTGCCAAGAGCAATGCAACCTCTGTCGCCGGCACATGGAAAGCAAACGACCCCAAGCGGCTCGAAAAATCTTATACCCTCGAGCGAAGAAAATTCGAATACAAACCCAACGTCGGCAATTGGCCCCAAGCCTCCCAGCGTCCGCTGAAACCGTCAGATGTCGAAAATTTGATGAAAGGTGAGCTCGAGTTCATGCGAAACGAGATCTTTGCCCGCCACGGTTACTGTTTTAGCAAAAAGGAACTACGCCAGCAGTTTGAGAACGAAGATTGGTACGTACCCAACACCGTCGATATTAAGGGCTATCTAACCGACATCGAAAAGCAGAACATCGCCATGATCAAACGCTATGAGAAGTACGCGGAAGAGTATAGCGATGAATATGGTCGATAATTGCCGTTCGTTGACCAAGCACACTACTCAGGCTGCAATCCAAATCCGGCGATCTTGCCTTGCTTGTCAATAACCATGACGAGCGAGAGCGACATTTGTGTGTATTCGACCTTGTATCTGTAACGCGTTCCGCCGGTGCCGTCGACCTTGTCGAAGAACTTGAAACTCTTGAGCAATCCAAGGGTTTTTATGAAGTCGGCGAGCCGGTCGGGGTTCTTGAGAGCTTCCTGCACCTCGGGCGTGAATTTTGTCAGATCGGCTTTCCCGGCGATCGCCGACTCCAAAAGTGCCTTTGTTTGCAGTGTAAATGCGGGATCGGGATCAGCGATCGGTGTAGGTTTCAGCTCTGGTTGGACGATCTCAGCGACCCCGTGGGCAATCGTGGACTGATTGGTCTGGGCAAGATTTGCCAGAACTATGACCGTCAATTTGTTATCAGGATATCGTGCTATGTGGGCTTTAAAGCCCTGCCACGCACCGCTATGTTCGATCAGTTTTTTGCCGTTCACATCTCCCAGCGCCCAGCCGAAACCGTATGGATGCGTCGTTCCGTTATTTAGTTTTACGGGCGACCACATTTGATCATAGGTTTCTTTTTTCAGCAGCTTGGCGTTCGACAAAGCCTCGTCCCATCTGATCATGTCGAGCACGGTCAGGTATAAGGCACCGTCAGCCGTTGTATTTAACGAAGGAGCGACCCACGTTTGATTTTTGATCTCGCCCTTGACGAGTTCATATCCGGATGCACGATTATGAACAATATCTGCCTCGCTGATCACACGAGCGGTGGTCATACCTAAC
>JANNWQ010000099.1:0-12036 GCA_031408595.1 Acidobacteriota bacterium
TCGACATACAGCACATTTCGCCTCGTCGAGGGCATTTCGAGCCCCTCGATCGGCCGCCCGCGAGCAAGCGCCTCGGCGATCTCGATGCCGAGAAAGCTCTTGCCAACGCTGTGCTCGCCAAAGAGCAACGCGACGTCGCCCTCATTCCAAAATTCGTCAAAAAGGCGCTTCGGCGGCAGCACGCCTTTTGCGCACACGTCGTTCGCTCGTTTTAATATTCGCGGCGGGGCTTTCGGCTGGGAAACTTCAACACTTGACATAGATGGTATGATGTATCATAGATGATACGCTATGTCGTGTCAAGTGTTGTTTGAAAATTTACATTTTTCGACCGATTTATCCCGGTAAGTCGTTGATCTATTGGCACTTGCGTGTCCCACGGGGGTCGTGGGACAAAATGGGACAAGACCAGTGGGCAGTTGTCGGTTGTCAGTTGTCAGCCAAGAGTCAAAGCCCGGATTTATCGATGTGGGAATGTGTGAAACGGGGAACGCGGGTTGTTTTGAGCGGAAAAAGGCTGTCCGGGCGTGATGCCGGGCAGCCTCGGGGATAATTTACGGAACACTTCTTAGCGGATCTGCGTTTCGTATGCAGTTTTGATGCGTACTTGTTGATTGCGGTTTAGGCGGACGTGTTTGCCGCGTTCGATGACGACGGCTCCGACGCCAAAGGCTGCTCCGACGCTGGCTCCGACTGCGAGGCCGACCGGGCCGCCGACTACGCCGCCGATGAGGGCTCCGGTTCCGGTTGTGGCTCCGACCTTGACGAGATCGCCTTTGATCGAACTTTGGCCGATCGCGGTGCCTTCGTTATCGACCTTTTTGATGTTGTCGCCCTTGACCGCCATTACTTCGGTGAGTTGAGCACTGAAGTTGCTCCAGCGGTTGTCGTTGAGGATGATGCGGTCGAATGAGAGCAGCATTTCGCTGCGGCGTTTGATACGGCCGGGCTTGAGGATCTTGGACACGCGACCCTCGACGATCGCCCCTGCGATCTCCGCCGGAGCAACGATTCGGGCAGTGAATTTCTCACCTTCACGGCTCTGCTCTGTGTTTAGGTCTTCCTGTAATTCGATGATCAATTCGGTCTCACGTGGGATGACGACGATCGCGTTTGGATTGCCCTGATAGGTGGCGTTGTAGTTAGCCGGTTGCGTGTCTGTCGTTGTTTTAGGATCGTTCTGCTCGATGCGGATCGGTTCCTGAGTCTGGGTCGAAGTTTGTGGTGAGGTATTGCCCGCGACGTTACGGTCGCCTACCACCACGCCTCCGCCGCGACGATCGAGATTCTTCGGCAGACTCGCTTCGAAAGAACGCCTCTCAAATCCCGTATCGTAGCCCGACTCAAAGCCTTGTTTGAAGCCATCTTTGTAGTCGTCGATCGAGCCGTACTCCTTGTTGTAGGCACGATCCGCCCTCGAGTACTCGGCGTGCCGGGTGTAATTTCGGCTGACGCTATCGATAGTGTCGCGATATCCGGCCATATATCCGTCCGAATAACCGGTGCGATATCCGCGTTGGAGAGCAAACATCGTGTCCTGCGAGTTTGTCTGGGCCGAAACTGAAGGCACAACGATCCCTGAGATCATTAGGCTCATTAATGAAACACTTAACACAAATATCCGCAAAGGGGCGATCCTATTCATCTTATTCTCCTATGTGTGACGCCGGATAACGGCTAGAAATGCAATACCAGCCTATATTTATACATGAATACCTAATAAGTTACAAGAACTTTTTGCATAAGAAGTTCATATTTCTTAAGGGACTGCTTAACGAAAAAGCAAAAAAGCAGCGAACAACGGTCCGCTGCCAAGTCTATTTTAAGGAGAGAAGTGAAGTTAGAAATTCTTACAGAAAAGGTAGGGAGGTTCGGACTGAAACCTGAAACGCTCAGTTGGTCACTGCGTCAGAGATGCCGAACTTCGAACAGTTACGCATCCGTCGGAAACCTTGAAGGTGTACCTGGGGCCCCCCGTACCAAAGCGCCAATAGCCTTCGGACACAGTGGTCGGGACTTTTAGGTTTTGGACGGTCAGTGCCTCTATATTGGCCTTGATGTCTGCATTTGGGTTTTCGGGTAGTGTCAGGATGTAGGCCCCGTCAGTTGCATTGCCATTTATGCGTGAGAATTGTCCTTCGAGAAAGACTTCACCATCGCCGGTCTGCGAATCGACCTCGCCCGAAAAGCCGATGACGCGGATCTGGCCGTCACCGTTTGTGACCTTAAGACGTCCCTCAGAATCCCGAACGTTGATCATCTCGTCGGCACCCGTCAATTCGAGATTGCCCGAGACACCATCAACTCGCAGTTCGCCCGATGTCGTTACCTTAAGGTTTGATTTCTTCGGGACAAACACCTCTACCCGAACACCGTTCGAATCGTTCCAAAACGGCCCGTTGCGGTCATCGGGGGGATCGACGTTTATGTTTACGGTTGATTCGGAATTGCCGGCGGCGACGGTGAGAGGCGAACTATTACGTGAGTTGCCATATTGTGTGACGCTGTAGGCGACCTCCGATTTGTCCCAGCCGGTAACCTTGACGGCACAGCGTTTGGCATTGATCGTGACGGTAGGGACACCTTTTACAACAAAGCTGCCACTTTTTCTCTCGATGCGCGGCATCGACCCGGAGAAACCTAGCTCGGCGAGTCGAACGATCCTGTCTGCATTCGCGGCTTGGGTTCGGGCTATCTTGTCCTGTACGTCAGCGACGCGAACCATATCGACCGCAGAGATTGCGGCTTCTGCGGCAATCTTTGCGAGTTCGGGAGCGATCTTTTCCATCTCGATGCGGGCCTCGGTCATAGCCTTGGCGGAAATCATTTGCGAATCTTTCATCGCCTTAGCGATGTCCTTATTCATCCTGGCCGTGTTGACAGACATCTCGTTTTTGTCCCAATTGTCGTCATTATCTTTGCTTTTGTTTGTAAACAAATTGACCGCCGGGCTTAGCGTTTTGCCATCATTTTTTCGGCTGACGTTAAGAGTGCCGTTCACGCTTTCGAGTTTGATCTGAACATCACCACTACCGATCTTGCCGTAGAGGTCGCGTCCGACATATTTCCCCTTGTGCACGGGCAGTCCAAAATCGTTTGTGATCGAACCATTAAGAGATTCAGCCTTAAGCGTCGCGTTGGAATCCGAAGGTATGGTTATATTTACCCGGCCATTGACCGTCTCGCCGTTGACCTTGGTGCCGCTCTCGAGACGATCAAAATCAGCAATGACCTCGCCATTGACGGTCGAAAGACTAGCCGTGCCGCGAATATTCGTTGCCTTGACCGTGCCATTTACGGCTGAGATCTTGGTGAAGTTTGTAAAGTTCGAAACAGTGACCGAGCCATTGACGGTCTCGACCTCGTTGAGCATCGCGCCACGCGGGACCATCAGCCGAAAATCGACATTCAGCTTGCCCGATTTCCAGCCGTCATTGCCTTTACGCCAGCTGCCGTAATCGACCTCAGCACTGAAGTAATCCGCTCTCGAATCGATCTTGACCTCAACATCAGCCAGACGGTCCTTTGAATCGGCGACCTTTGTATACTGCAGCTTGACCTCGTTTTGGTCCCAGGCCTCAACGACGATCGAGCCGTTCACGTTAGAAAGATTGACGCGGCCATTCGCATTGAGCGGATATGACTTTTCAAAGTTCTCGGTCTCGTCGGCTTTGGCTGCGACGACTGACGTTTCAGGAACTAACGGTTGAGGCTTCGGTGGCGGTCCCGAACCGTTTTGTAAAGAGATCGAAAGCCCGGCGAAAATTATCGTGTATAACCAACTCATAATTGCGTCTCCAAACGTTGAATGCTCTGGGATTTTCCCGTATCTGTAAACAAAACACCACCATTTTGGGATTTATGACAAATCTTTGAAGAAAACTCTGGGCCTTTGTTCCGTTTGCATCCTCTCTCCATATTCTAAGTGATCACGTCGCCAAATACTTATCGGAAAAGAACCTGTTGAAAGACTAAAGACACCGAGATAATTTGATCTTTCAATATGATAAACTCTCAACGAGTTGGATGCTCATCTCTTCTATCGAGCTATCCCAATGGGGAAATTTTTCTCACATGTGTTAGCATAAACGTTTTCGTTTTCGCTTGCCGAGAGCGAACGAGTTAGTAGTATGGACAGGGAAACCGTTCCGCCCATGGCAATATCAGACGAGATTCACCATTCGATCGCCGACGCTGACGATATGGAAGAAGTGTGGGAAGATCGGATCTACGTCTCCGACGTTTTTCGCAATCTTATCCGCCATCCATTCCAGTTGGTCTCGCGTTGGAACTGGAAAGCCGCATGCCTCGGCGCGATCGTCCGTGCATCATTTTATTACACCATCTATCAGGCAAGCCGTGAGAATTGGCTCGTGACCTTGACCGCGGTCGGGGTCGAGCTTGTGTTTCGTTTTCTCACTACCGGTTTGGCCGGTGCCGTCGTGCAGTCGTTTCGGCGAGCAACGCCGTTCTGGCAGGCGAATATCATCGTTTCCATATTACTTCCGGCCTTTAGCCATACGGTTGAGTTCATTACGCACTACGCACAGGAACGTTACTTCTTTGACATATTTGCTTCGTCGCAGGACGGTCTTGCCCGTCAAAGAGCCTTTGCGATCTCGGTGTTGTTCTCGGTGATCTCGGTTCTCTTCAACCTTTTTGCGATGCGTCATGGTGTTCTGTTGGTCGGAGCCGCCGGTGAAACTCCTAGTTTGAAAGATGACCTGAAACGCATGCCGCGTATGATCGGCGAGTTCACTGCGTATCTCCCAGTCCTGATATCCAAGTACCTTGAGAGTGGTAAATTACTGAACGCATTTCTTGCTGTCCTCGCATTTGGCCTTGCGGTCGGATCGATCCTTGGTACCTTTCGTGGCGTCTGGAACTGGGCATACCGCAGTGCAATTGGTGCGTGGATCTTTCTGATCGCTTCCGTTCTCATAACCTGGGTAATCCGCCTCATCCTTCGCCGCAATGGCAAGATGTACCGCAAGCGTTATTAGCATCTGGAAAACCTTCTCAGTTAACACCCTCGTTTCTCGCTCTTAACGGTTACGAAACAACACTCCTGATCTATTAAGCCTTATATAACATAGTTGCAACCCCGAGTTCACGACGGGTTGTTATCGTCTGACTTACCGCGTTTTTGTGTAAGTCGAGGTCAGCTGTTTGGATGGGATCATTTCCTTTTCCTGATCTGTATTTTCACAAACATGTGGTCCTACATTAGGAGGACTAAATGGCTAACAGATCATTGATCAAGAGAATAATGAACCCGGCAGAACTCGCTACCGCAGGCAGCACCGGAGTATCGCTTCATTGCCACACCATGCACTCCAAGGAGATGCTCGATTTCATACCGTTTTACGCTGAAAAGCTCCCGATCGTCTCGCACTTCTATTCGAAAGAAAAAGAATCTTTCGCAGATCGCGAGGGCCGGGGAATCGATTTCACGTCTGCTTACTGGCAGCCGCCTATGACGCCGCAGACGGTTTACGATTCGGAACGGCAGAAACTCAATGACGCGGGCCTCGGGGCTCTCATTTCGATCACTGATCATGACGAGATCAACGGGAACTTCGAGATCACTGACGAGCGTTGCGAGGAAATTCCGATCTCGCTTGAATGGACAGTGCCGTTCGACATCGGATTTTTTCACTTTGGCGTTCACAATTTGCCGCGAGATAAGGCCGCGGAGATCACGGCGGATCTGCTCGAATATACTTTTAAGAGCGAAACCAACAGTGTCGAGAATCTCAATGCATTATTCGAACGATTAAATGACCTGCCCGGCGTTCTGCTCGTCTTCAATCATCCGCTTTGGGATATAGAGTTGATCGGTGCCGAACAGCACGCGACCCTGCTTGAGCGATTTATCGCGACACACGGCCGCTGGGTACATGCGCTAGAGGTCAATGGCTTTCGCAATTGGTCCGAAAACAAAGCGACGATCGAACTTGCCGAGAATCTCGGCCTACCAGTCGTTAGCGGCGGTGATCGTCATGGTTGTCGGCACAACACTGTAATAAATGTCTCGGACTCAACGACATTTGAAGAATTTGTGTCAGAGGTTAGAATCGACGGTAGAAGTCAGGTCGTCCTACTGCCCGAATACGAGCGTCCGTTGCATCACCGCCAGATGCAGTCGTTTGCAGAGATACTTGGCTATTATCCCGAGTTTGCCGAAGAACGCAGGCGCTGGTTCGATCGGATATTCTTTGACATGAAGGACGGCAAAGGCGTGGTGCCACTGTCTGCCCACGGTTGGAAGAAAGGTGGCCCGGTATGGCTGCGAATGGCGATCAAAGTAATGGGCGGCCTCGGAAGCCCGGCGATGTTGCCGATCTTCCGAATGCTCAGAAAGCCTGAAGACCGCGTACCTCGAATTATTGATAAGGCATTGGAGGACAAGCCGCCCGCAGTGCGAACAAAACTTACATCAGAGGCGGCGTAGTATTTTTGAATAGACACCCGCGGATAGCATTTTTTCCCGATTCGTACCTCGAGATCGATGGTGCGGCAATGACTTGTCGCCGCCTCGTCGCCCACGCGTCGCAAAATGCCTGGCCGTTGCTTTGCGTTCACGCGATGGGTGAATCTAAGGATTTGCCGGCAGGCAGCGTAGGACATATACCTCTCAAACGCTCGCTCCTGGCAATTCGGGCGGACGAGTCATTGGCGTTCGATCCAGTTTTTATGCGGCATTACCCTCGTGTGTTGGAGAACCTGCGCGAATTCAAGCCGGACATTATTCACATTACCGGCCTCAATGATGTCAGCATAATCGGAGCCTTCGCAGCGCATAAATTACAAATTCCGCTGATAGCGTCGTGGCATACCAATCTTCACGAATTTGCCGCCAAACGTCTGACAAAAGGTCTTCGCTTTTTGCCAAAGTCGTGGGCGTCCGGCATCGCATCAACTGCCGAAAAAGGGATATTGGCAGGCGCGACGCTCTACTATCAAATGCCAAAGATCGTCCTCGCCCCAAATCAGGAATTGATCGACCTGCTTAAATCGAGAACCGGCCGCTCTGCCAGATTGATGGGGCGAGGAGTAGATACCAACCTCTATTCGCCACAGCATCGAACCGTCAATGACGGCGTTCTTCGGCTCGGCTTTGCCGGACGGCTGAGAGCCGAGAAGAATTTGGATATGCTCGTCGAGATCGACAATGCGTTGCAAAACGAGCGACGGTCCGACTACCAATTTCTCATTGTCGGCGATGGAGTCGAACGCAAACATCTCGAACAAAAACTTGGCGATCGAGCCGTTTTTACCGGATATCTCGAAGGAAACGCTCTCGCAGAAGCATACGCCAACATGGATCTATTCGTATTTCCGTCGGAATCAGAAACGTTTGGCAACGTGATCCAGGAAGCAAACGCGTCAGGTGTCCCGGCGGTCGTATCCCCGAAAGGTGGTCCAAAGTTTATCGTCCGGGACGGTGAAACGGGGTTTGTAGCGAACGATCGAGATGAGTTTGTCGCCCGAACGATCGAATTGATCGATAACAGGGGCCTATTGGCATCAATGAAAGAGAACGCTCGCAAATTTGCTCTTTCACGTTCGTGGAATTCAGTTTTCGCCGGCGTTCTCGATGCATATTTGGAATGCATCGATCTTGCGTCAGCACCGCGAACCGTCTCGAACTATCGCAATTCAACACACGAAGAGTCGTCCGCAATTGAGGATTTCGCCGTCAAATAATGTCGTTCACCAGCGTTCACCTCACCAACTACTACCACAAACATTCCGGCGGAATCAGTACGGCCTATGACGACCTGCTCGCTGCCGCGGAACGGCATAAACGACGAGTGTGTCTGATCGTGCCCGGGGCTAAGAAAGAAATAGAAGAGGTAAACGAATACGCCTGCATTTACTATATCCCGGCGAAGAACTCTCTCTTTTTTGACAGCCGCTATCGGCTCATTATGCCGTGGCAGTACATGCTCAAACCGTCACTGATCCGCGATATCTTGGTCGAGGAAGATCCAGCCGTGGTTGAGGTGGCAGACAAGTACGCACTCAGTATTTTCGGTGCGATGATCCGTAAGAACTACTTCCAAAAACTCGGCCGTCCGATGCTCGTTCATTTGTCATGCGAGCGAATGGATGACAATCTCTCAGCATACGTGGTCGGGCGAACGGCTGGGAACTTTATCGCGGACTTCATGGTTAGAAACTACACGCTGCCAAGCTTTGACTTTCACATCGCAAACTCTGATTACCCGGCCTCGTAATTTCTCGAGTCTATAACATATAAAAAGGGAAGCGACCGGACCGGTATTTTTACCCGGATGGCATGGCGATTGTTTCGGTCACCAAAACTTCCTGTCAGTGAGAGGATCCATATAAATCCTGTCGGCGTTGATGTTGGGCGATATTCGCCGGCTCTCAGGTCGGACGCCGGGCGGACGACCATCGCTGAGCGAGCGGGTGTTCCCGTCGATTCGCAGATACTGCTTTACGCCGGACGAATTTCGCCGGAAAAGAACATCGGCCTGTTGGTTGGTACGATGGACATACTTTCCCGACACGACGATCGTGATTATCGCCTTCTCATCGCTGGTGACGGGCCGTTGGCCGAGTGGCTCAGGCGTGAAAGCGATGAGCGTCTGGCTGGAAAAGTGACCTTGCTCGGCCATCTTACGAAAGACGAACTCGCACTTTGTTACGCTAATGCCGATGTATTTGTGCATCCAAACCCGCGCGAGCCCTTCGGCCTCGGCCCGCTCGAAGCAATGGCCTCGGGGAGGCCAACCGTTGTGCCGAACAGCGGTGGTGTTCTCTCGTATGCAACCTCAGAAAATTCCTGGCTTGCCGAGCCAAACGCTCCGGCATTTGCCGATGCCATAGAGCGGGTCTTTACCGACACTGCCGAGCGGGATCGCCGCGTCACGACGGCCATCGCAACCGCGCATACCAATTCCCGCCAAGCCTCGACTGACAGCCTTTTCGCCGCGTATGATAAAATGTATAAATTGTTTGTCGAGAGACGCGAGCTTTTCGTAGATATGGCCGTGTTTTCGACAGCTAAATTGACCGACACGGTATAGCGGCCCTCGTTTCTTAGCTACGCATTTTTGGCCCGCCTTTTTAATGCTCGAATTAGTATTTGCCAATCTCAGAGTCCGGCCATTTCGCACATTGATTAGTGTGATCGGCGTAGCATTGGGCGTTGTTCTAGTGGTGCTGTTTACAAGCCTTGCAGAGGGAATGACGAACGATATGGCAAAGCGTGCTGCGAACTGGAAGGCCGAGATCGTCTTCACGCGGCCGGGCGGTATGGACACTACCACGGCGAACACTGCCGTGAATATGGGCTACGTTGCCCGACTGCTCGAGATCGAAGGCGTTGCGGCGACCGTTCCGGTCATTCGAAATATGTCGCCGGATTCGAAGAGCCGCTGGGGATTGCGGCAGGTCGATGGAGTTGACTGGGCACCGTTTGCAGCGATGAACGAGATGAAGCTCGTTGCAGGACGCGCGGCTACCGCAAATGATGAGATCATCATCGACGAGAGCGAAGCCGGGTCGAACAACCTCAAAGTCGGCGAAACACTCAGTGTTTTTGGTGACAAAAAGATCGTCGGCATATTCTCACCGCCGTCCGGGGCACGCATCAAGCTATCGCTCGCCGGTATGCAGGAAGCCCTGCAGACGGACAAAGTCACATACATATTGGTCAAGATCAATAGCGGTTACGACGCTCGGGCAGTTGCGACGAAGATCAATGAGGTGCTGCCGGGTAATACGATCAATCTCACGAGCGACCTGGTCACCGACGCCCAAGACCGTATTCCTGGTCTAAAGATATTTCTCCGCGTCCTTGTCGGCCTCGGTGCGTTTGTTTCTACGATCTTCGTTTTGCTCTCGATGTACACGACCATCACCGAACGCCGCAAAGAGATCGGGATCCTAAAATCACTCGGTGCGTCCAAGGCCTTTATTGTCCAAACAATCGAGGGCGAGGCCTTTATGATCGGAATTCTCGGTGTCGTCCTTGGCGGAGTCGCATCGGTGATCGCAGCGTTTGCGATCGGCAGGCAATTTGGATTAGCTTTCGAATTTAGCTTCGGCTGGATCGCCATTGCAGTCGGCATCGCTATCCTCGGTAGCCTCGCCGGTGCGCTTTATCCAGCGATGCAGGCCGCCGCCCTCGACCCGGTCGAGGTGATGGTAAACGAATAAAAACTTAGATTGTTAACTAAGATGTGAGCGGTCGAAACCGCCCTAAGGCTTGCCGATCTTTTCCCGTTCCACATCGAGGATGATCGAAAATCGATATCTCGCGGCGCCTTCGACCTCGATCTCTTTTGATCCTGTCACGCCTTTGTGGGTTGTCGTGAAGCGGAATTTCGCTTTCCCTTCGTTCTGTCGAAGAACAACCTCACCGCTCTCGCTTGCGTACACAGTTCGCATCTTGCTTGTGGAACCGTCGCCGTTGACACGTTCGATCTTGACCTCGGCTCCGGCGAGCGACGTTCCGTCCTTGTAATAAACGCTACCTTCGACGATCACCTGCATTCCGCGATCTACCATTAGGATAAGGCTTCCGCCCATGTCTTTTGTTTTGCCAGGCTTGACCTCGACATTGTATTTGACAGCGGCCGCGTAGCCTTTGGCGTCGAAGAGAATGTTGTAACTCCCGGTCTCAAGCGGTTCGATAGTAAAATCGCCTCGATTGTTCGCTGTAACGGTTCGAATGTCCTTGCCATTCAACCTTGCCGTAACAACCGCACCGCCGACCCCGTCGCCTTCCATGTTCTTAACTTTGCCCTTGAGACCGCCGCTAGTTTGGGCGTTGGCGAACGTTGCCGTCAGAAGGAAAACGGCCGCGAGAGCGACTGTCTTCCGGACGTTTTGGATCGATGAAATGAACATTATCTTGCTTGGTGAACTCTGTGTCTTCACTTTGTGTTCTTTGTGATCAAAGGTTTTAAGCCTTATCACAAAGAACGTAAAGGGAAGACACAAAGGGCACAAATTTACTTTCCTGCGTACTGTTTTGACTCGGGCAAACCCAATCGCAACTCCGCAGCTACATCATTGATGATGTCATCGACGCTTCGGGTTGGCTTGTAACCGGTCAGCCTTAGCGCTTTTTCGAGCGACGGTACGCGCCGTTGCATGTCTTCGAAGCCATCGCCGTACACCTGATCGTACCGCAAATACCGGATCTCGCTCTTGCTGCTGGTCAGCTCGATGGTTCGTTTTGCGAGGTCATTGATCGAAACTTCGGCGTCGCTTCCAAAATTGACGACCTGACCGAAGCACGCCGGAGTTTCGAGCGCGGTTGAAAGGCCGTTGACAACGTCGCTCACATGGCCGAAGCAGCGAGACTGTGTGCCGTCGCCGTGTACCTCGATCGGTTCGTTTTTCAACGCCGCTTCGACAAATCTCGGTACGACCATACCGTATTGTCCAGTCTGACGCGGGCCTACTGTATTGAACAGTCTGGCGACGACGACGGGAAGACGCGTCTCTTTGTAGTGGGCGAGAGCGAGAAACTCGTCGAGCGTTTTGGCACACGCGTATGCCCAGCGGTGTTTGTCGGTGGCACCTGTGAGCAGGTCGTCTTCCTCGCGGAAGGGGACTGAGATGCCCTTGCCGTAGACCTCGCTGGTGCTTGGGATTAGCACGCGTTTGCGAAATTTAGCACAACGTCCCAGCACGACATCGGTGCCGTGAAAGATCGTTTCGATAGTTTTTACCGGCTGCTCCATAATGAGCCGAACGCCGACCGCACTCGCCATGTGGTAAACGCGATCAGTGTCACGGATCAGCTCTTCCATCAGGTCGGCGTTCAGAACCGTGTCGATGATGAGGCGGAAACTGGAGTTTTCCTCGAGATGGCCGATGTTCGAATAGCGGCCGGTCGAGAGGTCGTCGATGACGGTGATCTCGTGGCCCTCGCCGATCAATTTGTCTGCCAGATGGCTGCCAACAAAACCGGCACCGCCTGTGATTAGAATTTTCATATCTATGTACGACAGACCGCCTGGTCTGTCGCTTCCTTAAGGTTAAATTTAA
>JANNWQ010000100.1:0-59009 GCA_031408595.1 Acidobacteriota bacterium
CACTGATTCGGACTTTCTCACCCATCTTAAAGATAGTATCCAGTCCGACCCTTTCCGCGACCATTTTTGGGTTGTCGTTTGACGATCCGCTCATCGTCAAAAGCCGAGCACCGGTGTCACCCGCCTGTTCCGGACGCAGGCGCCACAATGTGACTCCTAACTGCTCATTCGCGGCGAAGGCCGCGGACGATATGGCGAGGTCTTTGGATTTGGATGTCGATTGGCTTGAACCTCCCGCCGCGGGCTTGACGGGGCGCTTTCTCTGCTCGAGTGGAGCCTTTACAAGATAAGTTGGCTTTTTTGCCGGAGCTCCGCTGCTTCCGGGTCGCTTAAACGTGAAAACGCTCGATCCGGATAATATATCTTGGGCCATTAGGCTTGGGGTAAGAAGTAAGACCGAAATAGTAGCAAAAAACACAAATCTGGAAGTTGCTTTTGAGTATTTCTTCATTTTTCTCTCGACTACATAAATACTGAATTTTTCCGCAACTGCATTTCGTCGGCAAATGGGCATAAGATTCAAAACTTTTACGAGTTTTCAAGAGTATAAGGCTAACTTGATTTAAAATACAAGAAATGGTCAGGGGCGGATAGTGGCAATAAACAGGGTGAACCCAAAGCCTTTCTTCGCTGCTCGATTTGAGTTGCACCTGTAGCACCTTTTGGTTATACTGTTTGTTTGCTGAAGCGAGTGGAATCGTGACGAGTGGGTTTCGCACCCGCTTTTTTATTTGGTACGGGTAATAATGAGCGGTTCTTTAGTAGCAGATCGTGTTAGACAGATATCGGCGTCCGTGGCCGGAGAAAGCGGTATCGAGCTTGTGCATGTCGAGATCGGTGGGACGAAGCGGGACGCGGTGCTTCGTATATATATTGACAAGGAAGGCGGTGTGACGCTCGATGATTGCGGCAATGTCTCGCGAAAGATCGAGGATGTTCTCGATGCCGAGGACTTTATTCCGTCGCGATATGTGCTCGAGGTTTCGTCTCCGGGCATCGAACGCCAGCTTTACTCGCTTGCTGATTTCGTCAAATTCACAGGCCATCTGGTCAAGGTAAAGACGAAAGACGAGATCGACGGGCAAAAGACATTTGTAGGGCCGATCACATCGGTCGAGGGTGAGACGATCACGGTAGATGACCGGACGAAGGGAATTGTGAGTTTTGAATACTCAGGCGTTGATAAGGCGAATTTGAAGATCGATCTGGCGAAGGAGTTTGGTCGCTAGATCAGTGGAAAAGTTATGACATCATCCATCGGACAGAGTATAGAGGCGTTGTGTGCCGAGCAGGGTCTTGACCGCGATATGATCATCGAGGCAATGAAGGACGCAGTGCGCGCCGCCGCTCGTAAGCAATTTAAGGATAAGACCGGTGATTTTGTTCAGGTCGACTGGAACAACGAAGAAGGTATCGTTGAGATCTCGGCGCAGAAGACGGTTGTCGAAGTAGTCGAAGATCCGCTCGCCGAGCTCTCGCTGAAAGATGCTATCGAGCTCGCCGGTGACGAGATCGAGATCGGCGATATGCTCCTGCTGCCTCTCCCAACTGAGGAACTCGGGCGAATCGCGGCACAGACCGCCAAGCAAATTCTGGTGCAGAAAGTCCGCGAGGCAATTCGCGAGAAGGTTTACGAAGAATATATTGATCGCAAGGGCGAACTTATCAACGGCACAGTCAAGCGTTTCGAACGCGGTGATATGATCATCGATCTTGGCAACAATCTGGAAGCGATCGTCCCTAAGTTTGAGCAGTCACGCGGTGAGATGTGGAATCAGGGCGAACGGATTCGCGTTGCCATCGTCGATGTGTCGAGGGAACAGAAAGGGCAGCAGATACGCTGTTCGAGAGCGTCGTCGGAATTGCTTAAGCGTCTCTTCGAGATGGAGGTTCCAGAGATCTACGACGAAACCGTTGTGATCAAATCGGCTGTCCGCGAACCCGGCGACCGTGCAAAGATCGCGGTCACATCCAATGAAAAAGATGTCGATCCGGTCGGAGCATGTGTCGGTATGAAGGGCTCGCGTGTTCAGGCGATCATCAAGGAACTTCGCGGCGAGAAGATCGATATCATCGAATGGTCGGACGAGCCTTCGGTCTTTGCGGCAAACGCTTTGTCGCCGGCGAAGGTATCGCAGGTTCGCATTACGGATATCAATAACCGTCTGATGGAAGTGATAGTTGGCGAAGATCAGTTGAGCCTCGCCATCGGTAAGAAAGGACAGAATGTCCGTCTTGCAACGCGTCTGGTCGGCTGGGAGATCAAGATCGTCAGCGAAGAACTGCTCAAGCAGGAAATTGCCAAGCAGATGGGCAAGATGATGGCATCCGGAGCACCTGTTCCGATCGCTGCCCTCGAAGTTGTTTCTTCGGGACAGGCGGAAACGCTGGCGGAGAAAGGTGTTGAAGATGTCGAAGCTTTGGCAGCGATGTCGATCGACGATCTCGTCGATTTCCTCGACATCAGCATGGACGAAGCGGAATCGGTCAAGGCTTCAGCAATGGCGATCGTCGAGGCAAAGGACGTTGAGGTCGGAGATAATACCGGAGACGAGGCAGTAGTTGAAGCTCCGGCTGAGGCGGCCGAAGAAGCGGTTCCCGACGCGGCCGAAGATGTGGTTGCCGAAGACCCCGAAGAAGCGGTTGAGGCAGAGGCTGAAGTTGAGGCAGAACCCGAGCAAACAGAAGATGCTCCCGAGGCGGGATCGACCGAGACGGTTGAAACCGAAGAGGCAAAATAACGGCCTAGCGTCGTTGCCGCGTCTGTTTTTTTCAGGGAGTTTGGTGTTCGGTACTGGTTATTCAAAGTTTAAGTATGGCGATGGGTAAGAGCATAAGAATCTACGATCTTGCACGCGAAGTGAAACAGGATACAAAGCGCGTGATGGAAGATCTGCGGCGTGAGGGTGCGGACGTGAGCGTCGCGTCCAATAGCGTCCCGTTTGAGATCGCCGAAAAGGTTCGCAGCAAGTATTTCCCGAAAACCGAGATCGCGCCGAAGCGGGCGATCAAGGTTATTAAGGCTGCCGCGAAAACGGCCGAGGAAGTTGCAGCAGAGGTCGCCAACGAAGTTGTCGCGATACCGGCTGAGTCCGTTCCAACAGCGGAAACGCCTTCAAAGCGTGTTCGGGTAGCGGAAGAAGTTCCGTCGAAGGTCAAGAAATTATCTCTCAAAGAGGTTGTTGCCCCTGAGCCTGTAGCCGAAACGCCGCCGCCCGTATCGGTTGAGGCGACACCAACTGCATCTACGACTACGGTCAAGAAGGTTTTGAAATTAAAGGCCACCGAGACACCGGTTGCTACCGAAGCAGAAGCTGACTTGATCGTAGAGGATGCTCCGGCTGACACTCCCGGTGACGAGGTGCCCGTCACCGAAACTCCTGCGCCGACCGCTGAACCCGAAGCTCCGACTGGAACGCGCATCAAGCGCATGACCCTTTCGGCCGAAGCTCTCAAGCAGGGCATCAAGGCTGGAGACCGTGTCGTTGCTGATGCAGTGACCCGCACCGGCAGTCTGGTGCAGGATCGAGGACGTCCAGGTGCTCCCGGCCAGTTCCGGGGAACACCGGGTGAAAATGCCGCTCCGCAAATGACCTACACGCCGCCGGCTGACAGCCGTCGCCGTCCCGGTCGCGGCGGAGGCCGCAAAGGCCGTGCAGGCGATGACAAGACGGGCCGCTTTGGCGAACGTGACGATGCTCCACAGAAACGTACAATCGAGGAGAGAATTCTCGATCAGGTCGGCAAGGTCGATAACGTTAATCTTAAGGCAATCCGCCTAACGGAAGGCGCAACGGTTCGCGAATTCGCAGAGGCTCTCAACATTACTCCGCGCGACATCGTCCAATTGCTGATCCAACGCAAAGTGTTTGCAACGCTCAATCAGCCGATCGGCGAGAAAATGGCCAAGGAAATGGCCGCTAATTATGGAATCGATCTAAGCTTCGTGCCGTTCGAGGAAATGGTCATCGAGCAGGAATTCGAAGAACTCATTGCGGCTGACGCAGACGATGTCGAATTACCACGTGCTCCGGTCGTGACCGTAATGGGCCACGTTGACCACGGTAAAACTTCGCTTCTCGACGCGATCCGTTCGGATAACGTCGCTGAAGGCGAGGCCGGCGGTATCACGCAGCACATCGGTGCGTACAGCGTCATGGTGCCGAATTCGGACAACCCTGACGAACCGCGTCGCGTCGTTTTCCTCGATACGCCGGGCCACGAAGCATTTACAATGATGCGTGCCCGCGGTGCCAAGGCTACCGATATCGTTGTTCTCGTTGTCGCGGCTGACGACGGCGTCATGCCTCAGACAATTGAGGCAGTCGAGCATTCAAAAGCCGCAGGCGTTCCGATCATTGTTGCTATCAACAAGATTGACAAGCCGGGTGCAAATATAGATAACGTCAAAAATGGCCTCGCTGGCTTGGGATTGCAGCCGACAGAATGGGGCGGCGAGACTGAGATGGTAGAAGTATCGGCTAAACAGCGGACCAACCTCGACACCTTGCTCGAGACGGTATTGTTACAGGCCGATATTCTCGCTCTCAAAGCCAGCCCGACGCGTCGAGCGTCCGGCGTCGTTCTCGAAGCACGTTTGGACAAAGGCCGGGGTGCGGTCGCGACCGCGTTAGTGCAACAAGGCACCTTGCGAGTCGGCGATCCGTTCATCGTTGGGCAATTCTCAGGCAAGATCAGAGCGATGTTCTCGGATCGCGGTGAGGCCGTGACCGAAGCATTACCGGCGACGCCTGTTGAGATACTTGGTCTACAGGGCGTTCCAGGCGCCGGGGATACTTTCCAGGTCGTAGCCGATGTTGAGCGCGCTCAAGACATTGCCCAGCAGCGTCAGATGCACACCCGTCAGGCCGCGATGCTCAAAACCACCAAGCGTGGTATCGAGTCTCTCGGCATGGCTGACATCAAAGAATTGCTTGTCATTCTCAAGGCCGACGTACAAGGCAGCGTCGAGGTTCTCAAGGGAACGCTGGAGAAACTTTCGACCGAGAAAGTCAAGGTTCGCGTCATTCGTGCCGGTGTCGGTGCGATCGCGGAATCGGACGTGCTGTTGGCTTCAGCGACGCAGGCGGACGACGCTTCGACCGCAGTCGTTATCATCGGATTTAACGTTCGCCCCGAGGCTCGAGTTGCCGATATCGCCCGTCACGAAGACGTCGATATTCGTCTCCACTCGATCATTTACAAGGTCGAGGAGGAGATCACGGCTGCGATGATCGGCATGCTGGATGCGATCGAGAAAGAAACGATCCTCGGTAAGGCCGTTGTTCAGGAAACCTTCAAGGTCTCGCGTATCGGTACGATCGCCGGTTGTCGCGTACTCGAAGGCGTTATTCGCCGACAGGCAAAGGCTCGCCTTATCCGCGACGGCGTAGTTGTTTGGGAAGGCGATATCGCGGCTTTGAAACGATTCAAAGACGACACGAACGAAGTTAAGACCGGCTTTGAATGCGGTATCAGCCTCGTTAATTTCAACGACATCAAGATCGAGGACGAGATCGAGGCATTTATCATCGAGAAGTTCGCGGCAACGGAGCTTTAAGTCAATTGAGAGTTGATAGTGGACAATTGATAGTTTTGAATTGTCCACTATCCACTATCAACTATCAATTTTTATGCGTCGTCCGGAGCGTTTAGCCGAAGGTTTGAAAGTGCAGATCGCTGAGGTGGTGGGTTTTGAATTGACCGACCCGCGGCTAGAGTCAGTCGTCGTTACCGACGTTACCGTTTCTGACGATTTGAGAGATGCGAAAGTCTATTGCTTCATTCAGGGCAACGAAGACGACATCTCAAGCGCTTTGAAAGCGTTGAGAAATGCTTCGACATTCGTCCGCCAACAGGTCGCGATGAATCTCGACCTGCGGCACGCACCGCATTTACATTTTGTACGTGACACGGCCGAAGAGAATGCATCGCGTGTCACCGAGATCCTAAGCGGTCTCGATATTAGAGAAGAAATTGAAAAGGACGAGAGTGAACAGTAACAAGTAACGGGTGATAGGTTTTGAACCTGTTACTTGTTACCGTTTACCGTTCACTTCCCAACGAAGTGTTAAGTCAAGTAGTAGAGTTAATTGAAAACAAGAACGTATTCGCGATAACGACGCACGTCAAGCCCGACGGGGACGGTGTTGGATCGTCGCTCGGCCTTTGCTGGCTGCTCCGCAGTTTGGGCAAAGAGGCCGAGGTGATCGTTCACGGCGAAGTCCCGCCTGCGTATCGCAGTCTGCCCGGAGCGGATGAGATCCGCGATGTCCGGTACGTCAACGGCAAATATGACGCTATTTTCGTCATCGAGTGCAGTGACCTCAGCCGCCCAGGCATCGACGGCCTCGACCAACAATTTACCGTAAACATTGACCACCACGCTACGAGCGAGCATTTTGGGACGATCAATTGGATAGACTCGACCGCATCCGCCGTCGGCGAAATGATCTACAACCTTTGCAAGGCCATCGGCGGCCGTATCACAAAGGAGATCGCCGAGTGCGTCTATATGGCGCTCGTCACAGACACGGGCTCATTCCATTTTCCAAACACATCTGATCGAACGCTGAAAGTCGCTTCCGAGCTGGTAAAAGCAGGTGCGAGGCCAGCTAAGATCGGCGAGGCGGTATACAATAATTACCCTTGGTCCCGGATCGAACTCATGCGACAGGTCCTCGGGACCGTCAAACGCGACGAAAGCGGACGGATCGCGATGATGCGTCAAACACTCGCGATGCGCGAGGAGGCTCAGGCTATCGACGGTGATAATAACGGATTTGTTAACATTCCACTCGCTGCAAAAGACGTTCAGGCCGTTGTTTACATGCGTGAAGTCGGCCCCGATCAGTTCCGTGCGAGCCTGAGATCAAAAGGCGATATTAATGTCGCCAAGGTTGCCGAAAAATTCGGCGGCGGCGGTCATAAGAATGCTTCGGGGCTGAGCATAGACGGGAACTGGGACGAGAAGGAACTAGAGATCGTTTCGGCATTACTCGACGCCGTCGAAGCTGCCTCTTAGTTTTCTGAATTGCCACGCTCTTTAGAGCGTGGTTAGCTAGTTTACTTTCCCTCGGCTTCAGCCGAATCTTGGGCTAAAGCCCGGATCGCACTTGGAATGTTCTTCCTCCAGCTAAAGCTGGAGGCAATTCATGATGCCAGAAAAGCGCTACAAATGGCGACGCGAGGATTATCGCGAAAGCACCAAGGGCTTGCTGATGCTCAACACGGGCGACGGCAAGGGCAAAACTACGGCTGCGATTGGAACGATGGTGCGTGCCGTCGGACGTGAATTAAAGTGCTGCATGATCCAGTTCATGAAGTCCAAGACCGACCGCTACGGCGAACACGAGAGCCTCGAAAAGCTCGGCATCGAGGTTTACACGATGGGCGATGGCTTCACGTGGGACACCAACGACAAAACACAAGACATCAAAACAAGCGAAGAAACGTGGGCACTCTGCGTCGAGAAATTGCGCAGCCGCGACTATGAGCTACTTGTTTTTGACGAACTGTTGTATGTTCTCAGCTATGGATTTCTCGATATCGACGCGATAATCGCAGAGATAGACGCGATCCGTGCCGACCAACCGCATCTGCACATCATCGCCACCGGCAGAAACGTCGATGACGCACTCGCCAAGCTTATCGAAAAAGCAGATCTAGTAACGGAAATGCGAGAGATTAAGCATCCGTTCAATGCAGGTATCTATGCTCAGCAGGGAATTGAGTTCTAGAACGTCGGAACGTAGGCTGCCAGCCTGCGAGTGTTTGCACATCCTACACACACCGATCTAAAGACTCGCAGGCTGGCAGCCTGCGGTCCGACAAGTGATGAAACACACCGTCGAAAAACGAAAACCGCAGGGAATCGTCGACTACGTCGCTCTCGCCCTGACGACGTGGGGCGTTGGCTATTTGCCGTTGATGCCGGGAACTTTCGGTTCGATGGTGGGCGTCGCGATCTATTTTGGCGTTGTTTGGTTCGACCAAGCCACGGGCGCACGTTTCGTCGCGGCAGGATTTACCCCAGATCAAGTTAGTGCTTTGGTTTGGGCGTCGAACTCGATCTTGCTCATTGCGTTCATCATCGTCGGCATTTGGGCATCGGGCAGGACGATCGAGATATTGGGTAATACCGATCCCAGCGAGGCGGTCGTCGACGAAGTCGTCGGCATGCTCATAACTTTGCTCTTTATCCCTCAGGGAGCAAGTTGGGTCTATATTCTCGCCGGTTTTGGCCTCTTTCGCCTCTTCGATGTTTGGAAGCCGTACCCGATCGATTCCCTACAGAGTCTTCCGGCCGGGGTCGGAGTTTGTGCCGATGATATTGTCGCCGGAGTATATGCGGGAATGTGCCTTTCGATCGGTTATGCGATTACAATATTGGTATGATCTTTCATGTTTTACCTGGCGACGCTCAGGTTGAGGAATTTAATAAGTCTGGTCTCGAAGGCAAAGTCATTGTCTGTCGCGAAGCATTGATCGACGGCCCGATCGATGCTGACGCTCTACACGAATTCTGGGAGCAGCGTGCGAGATTCATCGTGGCCGCGCACGGCAGCGACGAGATCGAATATCACGAAAAGGTCGCGGGTGAACTCATCCTTCTCACCGAACTAGAATCCGACGACGAAGTATATCTCTGGTTTGAATACGAACTATTTTGCAGCGTCAACATGTGGTTCTGCTTGTCACTGCTCGCCGAGACTGAGGCAACAGTCTATCGCGTCGAACCGATCGGCCTCGACGAAGCTAAGCGTTGGGACGGCTTCGCCTTTTTTGATGCCGACGACCTGCGAGCGTGTGCAGAGCTCCGAACAAAGCTAACCGGGGCCGATATCGAGCTCGGCACCAAGCTCTGGAACGCATATCGCCGCCGCGACCACACCGCTCTCCGCGAACTAGCCAAAACCGAAACGGAAGCTTTCCCATTCCTTTCCGAAGTCGTAGCCGCCGGGATCGATCAGGACATCGAACCGCTCGAAGTCGTCCGATCCATTACGGCCGCTGGTGAAACGGATTTTGGTAAGATATTCGCAGAATTCAAGAAGCGGGCAGGCGTTTACGGTTACGGGGATGTGCAGGTGCAGAGATTGCTAAATAAATAATTGCGCACGTAAGGCCAAAAACTCCCCTTTGTTTTTAGCTAAACATTGTCAAAATCCTCTTCCACTTTCTCGGGTTTCTTCGGGACAACAATTTCCTCATTTCGTTGGAAGATCCAGCCGCGACGCCAGAAGTAGAACAGTAGCACTAACGTGATGACAACCATCAGGCCGAGCGTCATAAAGTAGCCCGATTCCGTCTTGAGCTCGGGCATGTACTCAAAGTTCATCCCGTAAATTCCCGCAATAAGCGACAGCGGTAGGATGATCGCGGAGAGTACTGCGAGGGTTTTCATCACGTCGTTGGTGCGATTGCCAACGACTGCGAAATGGATATCAAATAGGCCGGCGACCAGGTCGCGGTAGCCTTCGGAGAGGTCGGAAATCCTTTGCAGATGGTCGTGGACGTCGCGAAAGAACGGCAGCATGTTAACCGGTATCTGCGGGAACTCGCCGTGTGACATCCGATAGAGAACTTCGAGTTGTCGCGACGAGATACGCCTGAGCCGGGCGACACTGCGGCGTACATCCATGACCTCGCCGAGCACCGCACTGTTGTTATTCTTCATGTCGAAGACGCGATCCTCAAGTGCATTTATCTCAACGTCAAATTCATCGACGATCGGCATATAGAGATCTACCAATTCGTCCAAGATGCGATGGAGCAAGTAGGCCGCACCGCGTTGGCAAACAAACGTGCTGCTGCGGATCTGCTGCTTGACGGCTTTTATAGAGCGAAATCGCAGGACGTGAAATGTCACCACAAAATTCGAACCGAGGTAGCCATCCAATTCCTTCGTCACAAAATTTCCGGGGTTTGTCTCACCCGGTTTTATTCCGTGGACGATAAAATATAGATACTTATCAAAAGCCTCGACCTTCGGCTGATTTCGCGTCTCGATGCAGTCTTCGACGGTCAAATGATGAAAGCCAAAGACATTGAGCAACACGTCCTTCGCTTGTCCCAAGTGCTCCGCCGTTTCGCCCTGCAGATCGACCCAAACGACATTGGTCTCGTCCTTAAGCAATTCAGGCAGTTCGTCGCGCGTGAAGCCCTCCTCGACATTGTCGGCACCTTTTCTATAAACAAAAATTTCCATTTAACTTGCGGAAAGTATGACTAAAATCCCTGCCTCAGGCAAATGCCGCCGTAAGCGGCGATGTGCTAACCTTTATTCGATCTATGAATGAAGAAAAGGCGACATTGCGGGTCGAGAATGTAAGCAAGAGATTTGGCGATTTTACGGCCGTGGACTCTTTGAGTTTCGAGGTCCGTGCCGGGCGCGTGTTCGGGTTTCTCGGGCCGAATGGTGCGGGAAAGACTACGACTATTCGTATGATCGTTGGAATAACGATACCGGACGACGGAACGGTCGAACTCTTTGGTGAGCGAATGTCGCCGAAATTGCAGGATCGCATCGGATATCTTCCCGAGGAACGCGGCCTTTACAAGAAGATGAAGATCGTCGATCAACTGCGGTATTTCGCAGCGTTGAAAAGTATCCCGAAAGACGTTGCCGACAAGCGTATCGACTTCTGGCTCGGGCGGATGAATCTTTCCGAATGGAAGACCAAGAAAACGACGGATCTTTCCAAGGGAATGCAGCAAAAGATCCAGTTTATCTCGACTGTCCTGCACGATCCCGACCTGCTTATTCTCGACGAACCTTTCTCCGGCCTTGATCCGGTGAACGTTGAGTTCATGATCGACGTTTTGTCGGAGTTTAAGCAGAAAAACAAGACCGTTATCTTCTCCACGCACCTAATGGAAACCGCCGAACGCCTCTGCCACGACATTATTCTCATCAATAAATCGAAAAAGGTGATCGGCGGCAGTCTGCGGGAAGTTAAGGAAAGCTATGGCAGAAACATTATTGCCTTGCGTGCGATCGGCGGCGAAAGCGTGCTTGCAGACCGGTCTCTGATCGCCAGCATCGCGGAGCATGCGGACCAAAAAGATATCGAGCTCGCCGAAGGTGCGGACTCACAAATGCTATTAAAGAAGCTGATAGAAAGCGGAGCGACCGTAACCAAGTTTGAACAGGTCGAGCCGACCTTGAACGACATATTCATTGAACAGGTCGGAGGTTCGCGATGAGAAAATTCTTAGCCGTAGTAAAACACGAATACAAAAAGATCGTCTATAAATGGACGTTCCTTCTCGGGACGCTTTTGTTTCCCGTGATCGGTCTTGGGTTCGCGATCGTGCCGGCGATCATCTTTTCGCTCAAAGGCGAATCGACCCGAATTGTAGTTGTTGACGCATCGGGAAAGATCCTGCCGCGGCTTAAAGAGAACCTCTCGTCCAAGCGAATACAGGAAAAGGCCCGCCAGGCGGCGAAGGATCAGATCGGCGACCTAAACGCTTCGCAGGAAGAAAAGATGCGTCGTGGTGCGGACCAGCTCGCGTCCGGTTTTGTCTTTGTCGATTACGCCTGGACGGGCAAATCGATCGCGGAGATACGTCAGGATCTGAATACAAAGGCCGCAGCCGATGAGATCGACGCGTATTTGTTTGTACCGGCAGACGTCGAGGCTAAGGATGCTTCATTCGAGTTCCGATCGCGTAAGGGCGGCGATTTTGTTGCTAACGACACGTTGAAAGACGCATTGAATCAGGCGGTACGTTCGCAGCGTCTTTCCGATGCGAATATCAACGAAACTTTGCTCAAGGATCTCAGCCAGAATATCGCGTTCGAGGCAAAATCGATCAACGAAAAAGGTGAGGAAAAGGACAGCGATATGCTTTTCATTGCCTCACTTGTGATCGGAATGCTGATCTACATCACGCTCACGATCTATGGACAAGTGATTCTCGGAGCGGTAGTTGAGGAAAAAGAAACGCGCATCGCTGAGGTGCTTTTTTCGTCCGCACGGCCATTTGAACTGATGTTCGGCAAGCTTGTCGGCGTCGGTCTCGCGGGATTAACGCAGCTTGGTATTTGGGTTATTTCTCTCGCATTACTACTTGGCGTTGCCGCAACTCAGGGCGGCGCAGGTGAGCTCGTTGGTGCCTTGCCAAATGTCTCGCCGCTGATGGTGTTCTATTTCCTTGTTTATTTTGTCGTCGGATATTTTGTTTACGCGTCGATCTTCGCCCTTATCGGAGCGATGGTGACGACGGTGCAGGAGGGCGGCCAGTTCGCATTTCCGCCTATCATGATAATGCTGATCGGCTTCTATTTTTGCTTCGCAGTGATCCGCGACCCGAACTCCGATCTCTCATTCTGGGTCTCGATCGCACCGCTATTTGCACCGCTTACGATGCCTGTGCGGATCCTTGCCGAGATGCCGCCATTCTGGCAGATCGCACTGTCGATCTTTCTAAACGTCCTCACCATCGCCGGCCTCATCTGGCTCGCCTCGCGAGTCTATCGCGTCGGCATGCTGATGTACGGCAAACGTGCGACGATCCCAGAGGTTTGGAAATGGATACGACAAGCGTAGATCG
The DNA here is from genome assembly GCA_031408595.1 of Acidobacteriota bacterium. Classification (GTDB taxonomy): domain Bacteria; phylum Acidobacteriota; class Blastocatellia; order Pyrinomonadales; family Pyrinomonadaceae; genus OLB17. The sequence continues at coordinate 12,562 of JANNWQ010000100.1, forward strand.
AATGCAAAATTCAAAATTCAAAATTGAGATTGAATGGTGGCTCTATTTGATAGTGATTGCAAGCGCCCTAATAATCATCGGTTGCGGTTCGGCGCCTCCGGTTGCTGAAAAGGCGACGCCAATACCAGCGGTGACTCCGATCCCGCCCGAAGCAGTCAAGGTCGATAAGCCCGTCAACGTTAGTTTCTCGACATATTCCAAAGACTGGCCGGTCGGCTGGCAATGGATCGATCCGGACGAAAAAGATGCTCCGACAACCAAGGATGTAAGAGGTGGCGTACTCCGTGTTCGTGTGCCAAACGGCAAAGACCTTTACGGCGACAAAAGAAATGCACCGCGATACATTAAGCCGATAACCGGCGATTTCGAGATCGAGACGCAGGTTAAGTTTTTGCCGAAGGAGAATTATCAGGGAGCCGGACTTTTGATGTATCTCGATGGCAATAACTACATGCGGTTCGAACGAGCCTACGGCGGTATCGGAGGTGGCGGCGAAGGTATTCGAATTGACGTTCGAGAGGGCGAAGAGTACCGCTCGATCGTCACGCCAAACGAGATCCAAACTGAGGCTCCCGAGATTGAAATGAAGATCGTCCGCAGCGGGCCGACCTTCTCGGCATATTGGCGTATCGACGAAGAATCGGAATGGCGCGAAGCGGGCGTTTTTGAATCGAAATTCTCCGAGACGATATTCGCAGGCTTGGTCGCGTGCAATACTGCACGCGAGATCACGGCGGAGTTCGGCTACATTAGGCTGTTACCCAAAACGAATAGGGTCGATAGATAGCGATCATCAAATCGTACCGCCAGATATGCAAAAGCCTCGGTCAGCAGCCGTCGTGCCGCAATCCCATTTGATCTCGATCAATCCTTGATCGACGGCGTCCTTACAATGGTCGCTACAATAATCCGAGTCGCCGCTCGTGGGGCATGAGCACATCTCGTGTTTACATCTTCCGTCTTCCATTACTTATCTCCTTGCTTCTATAAGCAATTCGATTGTGGCCCGATATCTGCGGAGAGAGTGTCTTCTCCGATACAATGGCCGCTCTATAATTCCTTAGTTTCCGGCAGAGCCATTTTGACTAGGCCGTCAAATGCAACGTGATACGCAACCCCCTTGACCGGAACGCTCATTTCTTCGTCCGTTTTGCCTTCAGAATTTGCGATTCCCACGCTCGCGAAATAGCAGGATGCACCATGTGCCGCAGCCCGGCGAACCTGCGTTTGAAACACCTCTTCGCCCTCGATGCGGCCCCGGCCGGGGTGCATTGCGGTGCGGACTACAAAGAAGCCTATCTCGCCGTCTTTATGCGCGACGATCTGCGGCTGCGTTTCGCGGTCCGCGATAACATCCGCCAATTCGATCTTCCACCCGCCTTCCTCGAGCTGGCCGCATACTATCTCCACCCCAAAGGCATGAACGTCAGCCTCATTCATCAATTCTCGGTCTGTCATTAACGATATTTTACGTTTCGCAGGGCATTTTGTACAAAATCGTTGGTTTCGCACATTTATCTTCTTCTTTTGCGGCTCTTTGCGTCCTTCGCGGCCTTTGCGTGAAATCTCTTTTATTCATATGCAAAGGACGCAAAGAAATCGCAAAGTGGCTTCCTCGATGATATATTTACCAAAATGGACATCAACGACATCCGCGCCGCCGCCGAACGCATCCGCCCATACGTCAAACGCACGCCGCTCGAATACAGCAATTCGCTGAGCAAACATCTCGGCACGAACGTGCATGTCAAGTACGAGCTGTTCCAAAAGACCGGAGCATTTAAGGCGCGTGGCGGCTTTAACAAATTGCTAACGATGTCCGATGAGGAGCGTTCGAAAGGCGTGGTAGCCGTGAGCGGAGGCAATCATGCTCAGGCCGTCGCGTACGCATCGAGCGTTCTCGGTGTCGATGCCGTCATCGTCATGCCGCAATCGACCCCGAAGGTCTATGCCGAAGCGACTCGCGGCTACGGAGCAACCGTCGATCTGCAACCGTCGATCGCCGAGGCGTTTGAAAAGGTGAAGACGTATCAAGCCGAAGGGCGAGTTTTCGTGCATCCATTCGACGATCCCGTGATCATGGCCGGGCAGGGAACTGTCGGACTCGAGATACTCGAAGACGTGCCCAACGCGACCGACATCATTCTGAGCATAGGTGGCGGCGGTCTAGCCGGCGGGGTTTCTGAGGCGGTAAAGGCGATCAATCCAGCTATCCGCGTCTGGGGCGTTGAAACTGTCGGAGCGGACGCGATGACTCAGGCATTGGCGGCGGGCAGGCCCGTTGAACTAGCAGCGATCACCTCAATAGCAAAAACTCTCGGAGCTCCTTACGTTTCCGAAGCCACACTCGAACTCGTCCAAAAGAATTTTGAATCTGTCACCGTCGTCACAGACGCCGAAGCGGTCGAGGCGATGCTCCTCATTGCCGAACGCCTAAAAGTTATCACGGAGCCCGCAGCGTCGTGCACTCTAGCCGCCGCCGAGAAACTGCGCGCCAATTTCACCGCCGACAGCAAGGTTGTCCTCATACTGTGCGGCGGCAACACGTCCCTAGTCGATGCGAGCGGATATCTTAGTTTGTTAGATTAACGGGTCGGTACCTTGATCTCGACATCGACCTTTTTCTCGGTCTTGCCGCTCAAGATGCCGCCGTAGTACAGCGCTCCAGCGACCAAACCGACGATAACGATCAATGCAATAGCCCAGATCATGCTGCTCGCTACTTTAGCTCCACCTTCTTCCATTGTTCCTCACACTCCTCGATCGTGAATCGACCATTAGAGGAAAGATACAGCGCTGATCGACACGCGTCGGTACGCTAAACGACATTGGAGCTTATCTGTGGAATGTACAAAAGTCCTTCGGCTCAGAGCCTCGTTTGAAACTGCGAGATTCTTTGTCCGGGCATCTGGCAGTTGCTCGCTGGCCGCTTACCGGACACACCATAACAGTCGTTTCTGCTGAAGCAGGAGCAGATGGGCGATTTTCTCGTTTTGCGGGGCCGCCGTCTGGAGCCGAGCCGTCGGGCTGGGCGTCTTGCCAGGTTTCGGTGACCGGCGTAGCTGAAGCAGCAGCTTTTGGCTGGGGTGGCGTTTCGTCTTCGGGAACGTCTTCGTTCATCGGGATCAACTGCCTGTTCGGTACGGTTCCGGCGATGAATATCTCGACACGGCGAAATTCTGCCGGGACGTTGGTGACGAAAACCTCTTTTGGCTCAAGTGCCGGATCTTCGTAATACGGATCCGTGGGGTCGGTCGGCCGCGTAGGCGTTGGCGAAGGCGTGACTGATGGTGATGCCTCGGCTAGAGCGTCCAATTCGCGGATCAGAGCACCTGAGCGGATATCGATCTCGGCTTTACGAAGATTAGCAGGCATAGTCCAATCGCCGTTCCACTCGGGATGCAAACGCATGGCTTCTTTCATGAAGTCGGCCCAGACCGGCATTGCCGAGTCCGAGCCTTTCATGCCCAGATCATCTCCGTTATCAAACCCGACATATACGACACAAACGATCTCAGGCGTAAATCCGGCGAACCAGCCATCACGTGACGTTCCGGTTTTGCCGGCAAACGCAGTCTTACCTGCGACATTTCTAAATCCCCAGCCCTGCAGTTGAGCCGCGGTGCCGCGGTTGACGACGTCCTTCATCATATCGTCCATGATGTATGCGACATCAGGCCGAACGACATTTTTTCGGTCGGGCATTGGTGCAACTGTTGTGCGGCCGTCACCGCCGGTGACACGTGTGATCGGCGTGGGCAGTACACGGTCGCCGAGGTTTGCGAACATCGTGTACGCCGTCGCGACCTGCAATGGCGTGGCCTCGGACGTGCCCAATGCCATCGACGGATAAGCCTTATCAACTTTTGGCATGCCAGCTTTGTTGGCAAAATTCATAACCTTTCCGACATTGAGCGACATCGCGATATCAACCGTGATGACATTCTTGCTCTTAACCAAAGCGTCGCGGAGTGTGGTCTCTTTATTCGAGAAAAAGTCACCGAAGTTTCCTGGTGAGTAGCTGTCATTGCCGAATGTAAAGGTTTTCTTCTCGTCCTTAAAAACGGTCGCGGCTGTGAATTGTCGCGAACTCGAATCATAAGCCGTATTTATCGCGGCCGCGTAAACAAAAGGCTTGAAAACCGAACCGGGCTGTCGCTGAGCATCTGTCGCACGGTTGAACTGGTTGGCCATGTAATCTCGCCCGCCGACCATCGCGACGATCTCGCCCGTCTTTGGCCGGATCGCCACAAGAGCCGCGTTCAGCGATCCGGGAGCTTTCTTGGGAAAGTATTTGTCGAGCGCGGCGAGCCGTTTATTGACCGTCTCGTAAGCAATGCGTTGCAGATCGGGATCGATCGATGTGTAAACGCGCAGATGCTGCAAAGCCTCTGGGTCGCTAACTATCTTCGGTAGTTCCTCGATCGCGAACTGCGAAAAATATGGCATTCCCTGAAGATCTTTGGTGTTTGCGATCTGCCGCAGTTGGATCGGTTCGGTTCGGATCTGAGCAAGTTTGCTGGCATCGAGTTCGCCGGCCTCGACCATCGATTCCAGAACCTGATTTCGTCGTTCCTGTACGCGTTCAGGATTTTTGTATGGATTGTAGCGATTCGGACTACGAATGATTCCCGCAAGAAATGCGGCCTCGGGAAGAGTGAGTTGCGATACGTCCTTGCCAAAATAGGCGTTCGACGCCTCGCCGACGCCGTAGATCGAAACGCCCGATTGCTGACCGAGATAAATCTGGTTCGCATATAGCGTAAATATCTCTTGCTTCGTCAGACGCGTCTCAAGGATCACGGACATATACGCCTCGGTGATCTTGCGTTCCCAGGTCTGATCGCGTGTTAGCAGAAGGTTTTTGACGAGTTGCTGCGTGATCGAGGAACCGCCCTGATTGGCGATCGGTGAATTTTCTTCGGCTTCATACCGGCGCCAGAAGGCACGGGCAATACCGCGAAGGTTTATGCCGTAGTGCTCAAAAAATGCACGATCCTCGGTGACGGTGATCGCTTTGACAAGATGCGGCGGAATGTCGTTGAAGGTGACGGTCTTTCGCCGCCCGTCGCCTTCGGCAGCGATCGAACTGAGTATTCTCGGCTCAAGCTTGGCTTCGCTAGGCTGTGTGTTCGAATCACGGTCGCCAATCGCAGCAACGGTCTTGCCGTCCTTTGAGAATTTGATAGAGAGAGACGGAAAAACCTTTGCTCCGTCGATCGTCCCCGTCATTCCGGGCTCGATGCCCAGAACATCGTTCTCGAACGCGTAACGGCTGCGTGAGCGGTCGGCCTGATTGTTTCGCTCAATGTACCCGGCGGATTTCAGATAATCGATCAGGCCCTGAGCGTTGATCGCTTCGCCGACTTTCAGCGTTTTTGGAGCGGAATAAATGCCGGCCGATGCCGTGAAAACCTCACCGCTCAACAAACGGCGGTCGATGCGATCGGAGAAATCGAACCAGAAATGTGTCAGCGTCAGGAACGTTGCAACAAGCAAAACCCCGGCAACCGCGAGCGTCCAGACATTGAAGATCTTTTTGAGAACACCCTTGAAGCGCGAATCAGGCGGTGCGACATACGACGACGCGCGGCGCGACTTTACCCAGCCCTTCGGCGGCATTTTTGAGCGGGAAGTCTTATCAGGCAATTTATCCTGCATCGTAGGTTGGAAAACGGTGGGGCGAAGTGAGATTATCGACCTCAGCGAAGGCCGCTAATAGTTTACCGATATTCGACCGTGCCTGTCGAACAAATTCTTGTCCGATGCCACAAAATATTGCGACAAATATTGCTCAGATAGCCCGTCGACGTTTAATGCTCGCGGCATGCGCGGTTGTGGTAATGATCGCGATCGGTGGAGCGGGTTTTCGTTTTTACGAAGGCTTTTCATGGCTTGACAGCTTTTATGTAGCGGCCCAGACAGTCACCACTGTCGGGTACGGAGATCTAACTCCGATAACTGCTCAAGGGCGCTTCTTTGCGATACTTTTAATGCTCACAGGTGCCGGAACGGTGCTCTACGCTCTGACATTGCTCGCACAGTCGGTAATTCAGTCGGAGATCGTTGAGGCCTACGGAAAGAGGGCGAAGATGAAAGAGATAGAGAAACTACGAGACCATTACATCGTGTGCGGAGCCGGCCGCGTCGGCCGCCGTATTATCGGAAATCTCCAGAAAGAAAAGCTCCCGCACATAATCATCGAGTCAGATGAGCGAAAGGTCGAAGATCTGGATCTGACAGGTACGCACGTGCTGATCGGCGATGCGACATCCGAGGATGTTCTGGTGGCTGCGGGTGTGAAACACGCTAAGGGGCTGGCAAGTTGTTTGCCCGACGATGCTGCAAACATATATGTGGTGCTGACGGCCAGAGGGATCAATCCTACCGTCCACATTGTATCGCGTGCGGTTGAGGAGCAGGCAGAGTCGTCTCTCATCCGCGCCGGGGCAAGCCGTGTAGTTGCTCCGACGATCATTGGCAGTCAATCGATGGCGAGAGCCCTACTCAGGCCGGCGATTGCAGATTTCATGGATTCCATTGTCGCCGAATCCCTCGATCTCGTTTTTGAGGAGGTTGCGATAACCCGGCAATCACCTTACGCCGACCGATTCCTGCGCGAGACCAACATGCTGAGCGAGTTAAGCCTTATCGTTGTGGCCATTAGGCGACGGAATGGCGAATTAACCTTTCATCCAAACGGCGAGACACGGATCGAATCCGGTGACCTATTGATCGTCATCGGCAAGGCGGAATCGGTTAAACGGTTGATCGAGGCAAATCAAGCATGAAAATTCTGGTCACCGGAGGCAGCGGTTATATCGGCACACACGTCAGGCGTTTTTTCGACGCCGACGACCTCTCGGGCCGCTGCGGACTCGATATTTTGAATGTGAACGACGTAGCGATTGTCGCGGATTACGATGTCGTGATACATCTCGCCGCTCATCTCGATAAATCACCTGATGCCGCCGAGGCCGTTTTCCAAAATAATGTGCAGGGAACCGTCAATGTTCTTCGCGAGATGAAGAAGGACGCGGTCTTTGTTTTTGCATCAACGAAGGACGTCTATGGGCGCTTTGCAGACAATTACTCGGAGGTGCCGGAAGATTGCCCCACGATCTACGCAGGACAGTCGGCTCTGGAATGGTCCAAACTGATTGCCGAGCAATACGTCGCATTTTACGCGAATCAACGCAATTTTCGCTCGTGCATTCTTCGTATTTCAACCGTATACGCCCCGCCTAGCCATGATAATACGCCAAATTTCGTCGGCCACTACGCGGATGCCATAAACAAAGGCGAACGTCTCGCTCTGCCCGGCAACGGCACGCCAAAACGCGATCTGCTGCACGTAGATGACCTGTCAAAGGCCATTGCGGCCTTCAACGACTCGATCATCCGCCACGGCCTCTACAACATCGGCGGCGGACGGCAGAATGCACTGCCGCTTAGCGAATTGGTCGCCAAAATGGAAGAAGTCTCTGGACTACAGGCGGTGATGGACGACGAAACGACGCTTCCGGCCCCAATTCCATTGAACTACATTACAGATTTAAGCCTGATCTCACAGGAACTAGGCTGGAAACCAGAGATCGGCTTGAATGAGGGGTTGAAGGTTCTTTTTTAACGCAAAGTCGCAAAGGGGCAAAGACGCAAAGGGAAGAATTTTAAGGGTTGGCCGCACTCGTAGGTTGATACTGTTGGGAGATACTTGATGGATGAGAATGAGATCAGTAGAGTAATCGTCGATTCAGCGATCGAAGTTCATAAAACTCTCGGCGGCCCAGGTTTGCTCGAAAGCGTATATGAGGAGGCTCTTGCGTGGGAACTTGTTTCTCGCGGACTTTCGGTAGAGCGACAAAATTGAAGTCGAGATATCGTACAAAGGGAACCTCTTGGCATCGCCACTGCGGCTTGATCTATTGGTGAACGATCTGGTGATAGTCGAGGTCAAATCAGTTGCACTCTACAACCGCATTTTTGAGGCGCAGGCTCTAACATATCTCAGATTGATGAACCTGAAACTTGCCCTGATTATAAATTTTGGCGAATCGCGGGTTAGCAATGGTGTCCATCGAGTAGTCAACGGCCTTTGAAACCTTTGCGTCTTTGCGTTAAAAATCTCTTTCAGCAACATGAAAATTCTAGTCCGTGGAACAAATTGGATCGGTGACGCTGTGATGTCGGTGCCTGCTTTGCGCGAGCTGAGGCGGATATTTCCCGATGCACAGATCACGCTACATACGCGTTCGTGGGCGGATGGGTTGTTTCGGGATGTAGATTTTATTGACGATCTGGTGACTTTTGATAAGCACAAATGGAAGATCAAGGACGTTTACGATAACACGCAGTTTTTGAAAGAAGACGGCTATGATCTCGCTGTTTTGCTGCCAAATTCCTTCGAATCCGCTCTGACAACCTATCTAACCCGTATTCCGCACCGGTTTGGCTACAACAAAGATCTTCGCGGGCTGTTGTTGACTGATCCGATCGCCGTCCCCGAATGGAAAAGCCGTCGGCACGAGGTCTATTACTATTTGAATCTGATCGCTGCGGTAGAGAAGAAGATGCTAGGACGCGAGACTGTTGGCTCGTTTGAACCTGACATCTCACTCGGAATCTCAGATGAACGTACCTATAATGCTCAGTCATTTCTGTCCGAAAACGGCGTTGATATGCTGCGGCCAACGGTTGCTCTGGGTGTTGGTTCAACCAATTCGTTGGCGAAACGCTGGCCGCACGGCTATTTTACTAAACTTAATGATCGCTTACAGATAGAGCTCAATACTAATGTAATACTTCTAGGCTCAAAAGAAGATTCTGAGGTTGCAAAGCTTGTTGCAGCCGAGGCAAAATACAAACCGATCGACCTAACAGGAAAAACCGACATTGGCGAAGCAGCCGCAATTCTGAGCGTCGTTGATCTCATGATATCGAACGATATGGGCCTTGCTCACATTGCCCCAGCCGTCGGGACGCAAACCATCGCGATATTCGGCCCGACAAACCCTGAAACAACGCGTCCGTTCTCGCCATTATCGGAAGTGATCAGAAAACCTGTAGAATGTTCACCGTGCATGCTGCGCCAATGTCCGATCGATCACCGCTGTATGAATTGGGTAACTGTGGACGAGGTGTTTGAGGCCGCAAAACTCAGACTTATCCCCGACGAAGACGACCTTTATGAAGAAACCGGCAGTATTTCTTGACCGAGACGGCACGCTGATCGAGGAAGTAAATTACCTCTCGCGGGTCGAGGATCTACGCCTGTATTCGTATACGGCCGACTCGGTTAAGCTGTTGAAAGAGAACGGATTTTTGGTAGTCGTAGTTACGAATCAGTCAGGCATAGGCCGCGGCATCTATTCTGAGGCCGATATGCACTCGGTCCATGAGGCGATTCAGGCTGAACTCGGCGGGGCGATAGACGCATTCTATTTCTGTCCACATTTGCCGGACGCAGGATGCAGATGCCGTAAGCCGGGCCTCGGTATGATCGAGGCTGCAATGGCCGAATTCGAGATAGACATGGAGAACTCGTGGATGATTGGAGATAAGAAGCTAGATATAGAAACCGGGCAAGCTGCGACAGTCTCAACATCCTTGGTTTCAACGGGTTACGGTAGCGAACATAAGGCGGTACTCGAAATACCGCCCACGCTTTTCGCCGCAGATCTGGACGAAGCAGTGCGGCATATCGTAAGCTCAGTTCCGCCCAAAATCATCGTCTAACCGCACAATATCGTCCTCGCCAAAGTAATCGCCTGTCTGTACCTCTATAAAAACAAGTAATTCTGCTTCGTCGGGATTCTCGACACGATGAGCGTCTCCGCGGGCGATGTCGACTGCTTCGCCTGATTTTACTATGATTTCGGTGCCGTTTAATGTTACTTTAGCTGTACCATTTGCGACGTACCAGTGTTCGGCTCGACGCGAATGTTGCTGATAGCTCAGCCGTTTTCCCGGCAGTACCTCGATCCTTTTTACTTTGTAATTATCGCCTTCGTCCAGCACGGTAAAGTTTCCCCACGGGCGCCGGTCGAAAGTGGGCGAATTGTCCTGAGCAGCTGTTTCAGTCATAGAATATGACCAGTTTAGACGAAAAAGCCGTCCCAGCCAACGACAAGCAGATGCAAAACCTGCAGACGCTGATCATTGGGCGTTTGATGGTCATTTTCTTGCTGCTTGTGACGAGCTGGTTCTGGTATAGCGGCACATTTCGGCTATCTTTCGAGAATTTTCCGCAAGGCCTTTTCCTCGTCTTCATAATTTCGGTCGGGCTTACTATCGTTTACTTCTTCCTGCTCCGACTCAGTAATAATTTTGCGTGGCAGGTTCGTGTCCAATTTCTACTCGATGCTCTGCTTGTCACATGGCTGCTCTGGCGAACGGGCGATCTTTCGTCGCCATACATCACGCTATATATAGTCCTGATCAGCGTTGCGAGCTTCTATTTACGGCCGCTTTCAACCTTGCTGATGGCGTCTGTTTGTGCTCTGTTGTTTGTGACGCTCTCGGTTTTGACGTTCTATTCGGTGATCGAATCATCCGGCACGCCGCAGGCTGGAAGTAAGGCTGTACAGATAATTAGCTTTCATATCGTCGCATTGCTCGTCGTCGGGTTGCTCGCATCGCGTCTCTCCGACCGCCGAATGTCAGGCATTGAGCTTGAAGAGACGACAAAGACGCTCGCGGGTCTCCGTGCTCTGCACGAACGTATTGTCGAATCGATCCGCTCGGGCCTCGTTACGACTGATCTCGACGGAAATATTTACACATTCAACGCTGCAGCGACCGAGATCACGGGCTACCGACTCGACGAGATGCAGGGCAAGTCCATCTACGAACTATTTGGTGACATTCGCGAACAGATAGACCTTTCGCTTGCCGCCGCCGGAGATGGCCAACAACTGCCGCGTTTTGAGACCGATCTGCTGACGCCCGACGGCTTTGCGGTGCGGATCGGTTTTAGCGTGTCGCTGCTGTTCTCTGAAACGCACGAGGCTACTGGATTGATCATCACATTCCAGGATCTGACGGAAATTCGCTCGATGGAGGAGAGTGTCAGGCGAAAGGACCGAATGGCGGCGGTCGGACGAGTTGCCGCAGGTTTGGCTCACGAGATCCGCAATCCGCTGGGAGCGATGCGCGGTGCGATTCAGGTTTTGGACTCGGACACTCCGAAGGAATCGCGTCAGGCGGGGCTGATGGACATTATCCTCAAAGAATCTGACCGGCTGAACAGCATCATCACCAATTTCCTCGGCTATGCACGTCCGGCTGCGGTGGATTTCGCCGAGACTAACATCGCGGAGACGATCAATGACACGCTGACACTGCTAAAACATAGCCCGGACGTTCGCGAAGACCACGAACTCGTCTCCGATATAGCCGACGAATCGATCATCATCAGTGCTGACGCGGCACAACTAAAACAGATCTTCTGGAATCTAGCCCGAAACGCGATGCAGGCAATGCCTGACGGCGGGAAACTAAGCATCGTACTCGTCGCGATCCCGAATAGCCGCATCCGCATCACGTTCGAGGACACAGGCGTTGGAATGTCGCAGGATCAGGTTGAGCAACTATTCGAGCCGTTCTCAAACTCGACCACCGGCGGCACGGGCCTCGGCCTGTCGATCGTCTATCAGATCGTCAAAGATCACAATGGCGTGATCAACGTTCGCAGTCAGGAGGGCGTCGGCACGACCATTACGGTCGAACTGCCGCGGGACAATCGCCGCGTCACGCCGAGAGTTTCCGCAGCAATAGATGAACCCGAGCCGACCCGTTTGACTAACTTTCTAAAGGTGACCGAGAAAGAAACAGAGGCCTCGTCTTGAACAAAATACGCGAGATTTGTGACAATACGCAACAGCGAGTGACAGGTCACTGGTGACAGGTGACGGGAAAGACCGAAAACCAAAGACCAAAAACCAATAGTTCAATGGCAAATATACTGATCGTTGACGACGAGCAAAGCTACCGACAGCTGCTCAGCCTTGTGTTCGAAGAGCAGGGCAACACAATCCGCACGGCCATGAACGGCCGTCAGGCTCTCGAGGCTCTCGATGTCGAACCTGCCGATATCATTATCTCCGACGTAAAGATGCCCGATATGGACGGCATTACGATGTTGCGCGCTGTTCGCGAGACGCTGCCGGATATTGGTGTGATATTAATGACCGCGTTCGCGTCGGTCGAGACGGCACGCGAGGCGTTCAAGCTCGGGGCAGACGATTTTATCCAGAAGCCGTTCGATGTTGAGGAATTAAAGCTCATCGTCCGCAAGACGCTTGAAAAACAGGCTCTGATCGACGAAAACCGAGCCTTTAAGCGTGCCCAGCGAGAAAAAGGCAGTGTAAAGAACATTGTCGGCAGCTCGGCGAAGATGAATGCCATCTTCCAGATGATCGAGACGGTTGCCGAGGTTCAGTCGACTGTTCTGGTCACCGGCGAGAGCGGAACCGGTAAAGAGCTCGTTGCCCGGGCGATCCATGATATGAGCCCGCGGGGCGAAAAGCCGTTTGTTTCGATAAATTGTGGTGCGTTTACCGAGACGTTGCTCGAGAGCGAACTTTTTGGCTACGTAAAAGGTGCGTTTACCGGTGCGAATACAAACCGCAAAGGCCTGTTCGAAGCGGCGCAGGGCGGGACTATATTCTTAGACGAGATCGGCGAGATGTCGCCATCAATGCAGGTGAAGCTGCTGAGAGTATTGCAGGAACGCCGCGTTCGTGCAGTTGGAGCTCACGAAGAAGTCGCCATCGACGCCCGCGTTATCGCCGCCACAAATCGCGATCTCAAGCGAATGACCGAGGAAGGCACCTTTCGCGAAGACCTTTTCTACCGCGTATCGGTCATCCCGATGCATCTGCCGCCGCTTCGTGAACGCTCAGAGGACATTCCGGACCTGATCGCCCATTTCATGACGAAATTCTGTGAGCAGACCGGCAAATCGCTCACGGTTGCGCCAAAAACGGCCCAACTGCTCGAAAGCTACGCCTGGCACGGCAACGTCCGCGAGCTCGAACACACCATCGAACGTGCCGTAGCCCTCGAACGCGGCACCGAGATCCAGCCAGAGCAGCTCCCCGATCACATCACCAACTACAACCCCGAGCGCATAAGCGCCGATTTTGAATTGCCCGAATCCGGCGTAAACCTAGTCGCCCACCTAGATAATTTGGAGAAAACGTATGTCGTTGAGGCACTGAGAAGTTCGGGCGGTAATCAGACTAAAGCAGCGGAGTTACTGCAAATGCCTGTTCGTTCTTTGAGACATTTGCTGGACAAACATAATATTAGAAGCCTTTCAGCTCAGATGCGAAGCAGCGAATAGGGATTTGCCGAGGCCTGTGCGGCTTGCCGCTCTATTTGCGGAGAAGCTCGCTTCTCCGTATCATTGCCAAAAAGGTTCTTGCGGCTTGCCGCCGCCCAACCGCGATGTTCCAAGTATCTCGCGACAACCCAGCCTACTAAATGACGTCGGTCGCCCACGATCGACTTCCGATCTTTCAAACAGATGCGATCAAATCAGTTGTCGCAGCAGCGCTCAACGAAGCTCGGAGGTCCGGCGGAATCATGATCTTCGCCTACATCCTGATGCCCGACCACTATCACGTCCTAACCGACAGCCCTCGACAGATAAAGGATGTGCTGAGATTCCTAAATGGGATATCCGCACGCCGCGTCATTGATCACCTCAGGGCAAATGGCTTTGCCCAGTCTCTCGCCAAACTCCGCATCGCTGAACAAGCGGACACGCAGAAATACTCGGTTTATCAACACCATCCCAATGCGTTTCGAATAACCGGTGAAGATGCCTTGATGCAGAAGGTCAACTATATTCACCTCAATCCGGTGAGAGCGGGATTGGTTGAGCATCCTGATGAGTATCTGTATTCAAGCGGTCGTTTGTGGCATAACCGCGCTCTTGAGGAAGAGCCTTTGGTCACTGATCACTTGCAGATAGCGTGGCGTTAGGCGGCGGCAAGCCGCGAGACCTTGCTGGAAAGGCGTTCGGAGAAGCAAGCTTCTCCGCAAATAGAGCGGCTAGCCGCGAAGATAGCCTCTAAGTCTGCTTCCGCAGCCTTTTCTGACATTTATTGTCATCCCGTCGTTACCAAAAACTGTAATTTCGAGCCCTCACAACGATATTCTCGCCTCTATCACCCACCAACTGGTAACCGTAACCTCCACAGACTCAAGACTTAAGACTTAAGACTCCAGACTTTCCCCCCGTGGCACGTTGCTTGTTATAGAACCAGTGGCCTGGGAAAGGTACACGTATTTTCAAAAACTTCAGGAGATTGTGAATTAGACATGAAAAATCAGAAAGGTTTCTCGCTTATTGAATTATTGATTGTTGTTGTGATCATCGGCATCATTGCCGCGATCGCTATCCCTAACCTTCTTGCAGCACGTCGCAGTGCTAACGAGGGTTCGGCAATTTCGTCCATGCGCACCGTACACGGTGCTCAGTTTACACATGCATCGACCTATGGTGCAGGCAACTACGCAGCCAACTTGGCAGCACTTAGCACCAATGGCCTGATCGACAGCGTTTTGGGCGCAGGTCAGAAGAGTGGCTACAACTTCACCAGCACGTCTGCAGCAGCAGGAGCGGGTACACCTTCAGTATTTTGTGCACTCGGAATACCTGTCACCGCGACCGGACTAACCGCTACGGGTACACGAAACTTCGGTATTGCAACCGACGGTGTGCTGCTGACCGCTTCGACCGCTTGTGCGGCTGGCGTTATCACCGGCGGTGCAGCATTGAACAACTAGTAGCTGATCTCTCCCACTAACCAATACGAACTTTTGGGAAATCTCGCTGAGATTTCCCAAAAGCTTTCTTCAAAGGAGACTGTGAACAAAATGAAAAATCAGAAAGGTTTCTCGCTTATCGAACTTTTGATCGTTGTCGTGATCATCGGCATCATCGCCGCGATCGCCATCCCGAATTTGCTTGCAGCACGTCGCAGTGCTAACGAAGGTTCGGCTATTTCGTCGATGCGCACCATCCACGGTGCTCAGTTTACTCACGCATCGACCTACGGTACAGGCAACTACGCAGCCGCCCTGTCAGACCTTAGTGCTAATGGCCTGGTCGACAGCGTTTTGGGAGCTGGACAGAAGAGCGGCTACAACTTCGCAGGTACTGCAGCAGCAGCTGGTGCAGGTACCCCGTCAGTATTCTGTGCACTTGGAACCCCAGTCACCGCGACCGGACTTACCGCAACGGGAACACGCAGCTTCGGTATTGCAACCGACGGAGTTCTTTTAAGCGGTTCCACAGCTTGTGCGGCTGGTGTTATTACCGGCGGTACAGCATTGAACAACTAATAGCTCTTTTTCGGAGCGAACTACTTGAGCGGCGTCGACAGACGCCGCTCTTTTTTTGCGCTCTACCCCAGACCCTCGCCTCTGTGATAAAATCAAGCCCGTCCGGACAAGTCAGGGCCGGGATTATAGCCGAAAATATCTGTTTAATGGCACACGAAGGATCGAGATTTTTGCCCCGGATCTTGGCCATCGCGAATAACTCATTTCGCGAGGCTATTCGCGACCGCATTCTTTACAATCTGATCCTGTTCGTACTGATGCTCACGGCGGGAGCGATCTTGCTCGGTGAACTCTCAGCCGGACAGGAAGCTCGTGTGATCGTTAATCTGGGCCTGACCGCAATGCTCGTTTTTGGAGCGTTTATCTCGATCTTTGTCGGCGTAGGCCTGGTGTGGAAGGAGATCGAGAAGCGTACGGTCTATTCGATCTTTTCAAAGCCGATTGGGCGTGCGGAGTTTATTATCGGTAAGTATCTTGGGTTGTGCGCGACACTATTCGTCAATGTCGCCATCATGGGCATCGGCGTCACGCTGGCTCTGCTTTATGTGGGCGGTTCGCAATTTGTGGGCCCGATCTGGCCAGCGATCTTTCTGATATTTCTCGAACTCACCATCCTTACCGGCGTTGCGATAATGTTCTCGTCATTCTCGACGCCTGCCCTATCCGCACTGCTTACTTTCTTCGTTTTTGTGATCGGACATTTTAGCGCGGCTCTCTTTGATCTCGCCGCCACAATGACGTCGCGAACGGCGTACGTTGTCATGACGGGCATTTATTACATCTTTCCCGATCTGTCGAAATTCAGCTACATCGTCGAAACCGCGAACGGCATTGCCGCTCCGCCGCAAATGCTCGGTGCATCTCTGGCGTACGCGATCGTATTCAACATCGTTTTGCTCACGATCACGACGCTCATTTTCAAACGCCGCAATTTCAAATGAGTTCTAGCTCGAAGTACAAAGAGATATTGCTGTCCGTCCTGATCATCGTGTCGGGCCTCTTTGCGGCTGCTTATCTCAATCGAGTTTCGGCCGCGAACCGGCCGGCGTTGCCGGAGAGTGTCGTTGATAATGATCTTGAGGTTCAGGGTTCGCGGCTGAGAGGTTTTGCGTTTGGTGGCGAAGGCCTGGTCGCCGACTGGTACTGGATGCGTTCGCTGCAATACCTCGGCGACAAGATAATCTCGCGACCGCACGGCAGCGTCAACATCGACGATCTGACCGATCTCAACCCGCGACTCCTCTATCCATATTTGGACGTAGCGACCTATCTCGATCCGCATTTTATTGCGGTCTATGAGTACGGAGCCATCGTCCTGCCGGCGGTCGATCCGGAAAAAGCGATCGCCTTGGCCCAAAAAGGCATCCGGAGCAACCCGCAAAACTGGAAGCTCTATCAGCATCTCGGCTACATCTACTGGCGGCTAAACCGCTATGACGAAGCCGCTAACGCCTACGAAACTGGTTCGAGGATCGAAGGTGCCGCACCGTTTCTTGGCCTGATGGCCGGAGCTTTGCGGATCCAGGGCGGCAGCCGCTTCACCGCGCGGGCGATCTACACGGAAATGGCTAAGGGCACAGACGAAGCCGTTCGCGAGACTGCCGAGCTGCGGCTAAAGCAGCTCGACTTTTTTGACGAACGTGAAGTGATCGACAAGATCCTCGAGGAATTCAAAACCGCTAACGGCCGCTGCGCAAAAACCTTCGGCGAGATCGCGACGAAATTGTTCGAACAAAAACTGCCAGGCGGACGGCCTTGGGGCGTTGACAAGGAAAGGCGATTGGTCGACCCGGCCGGAACGCCGTACATTCTCGATAAGGAAAATTGCTCGGTCAAACTCGACGCAGAAAGGACCAAGATACCGAGCGAGAAAGTAAAATAAGCGGAATACGAATATGGAATACGTCATCGAGATCGACGGTATGTCAAAAGATTACGAGACAGGCTTTTGGCGAAAGAAACGTATCCGCGCGCTCGACAAGCTGACCTTGAACGTCGCGGCGGGCCAGATATTCGGCTTCCTCGGCGGCAACGGGGCAGGTAAGACCACGACCATCAAAACGTTGATGCGACTGCAATTCCCAACCGAAGGCTCCGCTCGCATTCTCGGCAGCGATATCTCCGACATCCACATGCACCACCGTATCGGATATTGCCCCGAGAATCCTTATTTTTACGATTACCTTACGGCAACTGAACTGATGGACCACTTTGGCCGCCTGTTTGGCTACGACACGGCTACGCGAAAGGCGACAACCGGCGAATTGCTCACTGCGGTCGGCCTCGAAGAACGTGATTGGAAAAAGCAGCTGCGTAAATACTCCAAAGGAATGCTCCAACGCGTCGGCCTCGCGCAGTCTCTGATAAATGACCCCGAAATAGTCTTCCTCGACGAACCGATGTCCGGCCTCGACCCCGTCGGCCGCCGCGAGATACGCGAACTGATCGCCGGACTGCGTGCAAAGGGCAAAACGGTCTTTATGTCCACGCACATCCTCTCCGATATCGAGGCTCTATGCGATGAGGTCGCGATCCTCCGCCGAGGCAAACTCGCCGCCTCAGGCCGTCTCGACGATCTCCTAATGTCCGACGAAGCCTCGCGCGCACTGGAAGTAAATGTCCATGGCGTAGCCGCCGATGCCATCCGCGAACAGATCGAATTCATCGCCGGAGCCACAATAGAATCACGCCCAAACGGAGCCGTCATCCAGATCCTCGACGAATCCGACATCGACGCCGTCTTGAGCATTACCCGCGAATCCGGCGGCCGCCTTGCTTCTATTCAGCCGGTAAAACAATCTCTCGAAGAGTTATTCGTAAAAGAAACTTCCTAACCTGCTCTCAGTGTCTCTGTGGTGAATTATTACAAACTTGATAATACCATTATCAAGTTTTCTGCTTCTGAAGAATAATACTTGACACAAATCTCTGGTTTCCATATACTAGCACTCATAGATCTTGAGTGCTAAGAATTCGCTTTTGCGGCTCTAGGTCTAAGTTATTTTACTAACTTATTAGGAGTAAACACTATGGCTACAAACATTACACCTCTTCACGATCGCGTCATTATCAAACGCATCGAAGACAACGTTAACCAGACCGCCGGCGGGCTTTTTATCCCCGACACGGCAAAGGAAAAGCCCCAAGAAGGCGAAGTCATCGCCGCGGGCGAAGGCAAGTATAAAGAAGACGGCACGCGTCAGGCTTTGGACGTCAAAGCAGGCGACCGCGTTCTGTTTGGCAAGTACTCGGGCAGCGAGATCAAACTCGACGGCGACGAATTCATCATCATGCGCGAAGACGAGATCCTCGGCATCATCAGCAGAGCGGGCGCAGCCGCTTAGTCCCGAGTCTGGAGAGTCTAGAGTCTTGAGAGTCCTCGGACTTCCGCCGACTCCCGACCCTCTGGACTCACGAGACTCGCAAGACTTTTTTCGACGAAGGAGATATTAAGACAATGGCAAAACAAGTAGTACACGGAGAAGAATCACGCGCAGCTATCCTGCGTGGTGTTAATCAGCTCGCGGACGCAGTGAAAGTTACACTGGGACCGAAAGGGCGCAACGTTGTTATCGACAAGAAATTCGGTTCGCCGACAATCACCAAAGACGGTGTCACGGTCGCGAAAGAGATCGAATTAAAAGACACGCTCGAGAATATGGGCGCGCAAATGGTAAGAGAAGTCGCTTCGAAAACGAGCGATGTTGCCGGTGACGGTACGACGACCGCAACGGTTCTCGCACAGGCTATCTTTAAAGAAGGCGTCCGCACAGTTGCTGCCGGAGCTAATCCGATGGCGCTCAAACGCGGCATCGAAAAGGCAGTCGGAGCAGTCGTTGCCGAAGTCGCTCGTCTCGCAAAGCCCGTTTCGGGTGAGATGATCGCACAGGTCGGCACGGTTTCGGCCAACGGCGACAAAACGATCGGCACGATCATCGCTGAGGCGATGGACAAGGTCGGCAAAGACGGGGTTATCACCGTCGAAGAGTCGAAAACGATGGACACGCTCCTCGAAGTCGTCGAGGGAATGCAGTTTGATCGCGGCTATCTGTCGCCTTATTTCGTCACGGACGCCGACCGCATGGAAGCCGTTCTCGAAGAGCCTTACATCCTGATCCACGAGAAAAAGATCTCGAACATGCGTGATCTGCTGCCGATCCTGGAGCAGGTTGCCAAAATGGGCCGTCCGATGCTCATCATCGCTGAAGATGTTGACGGCGAAGCACTCGCAACCTTAGTTGTGAATAAGCTCCGCGGCACGCTCAACGTCGCTGCTGTTAAAGCACCGGGCTTCGGCGACCGCCGCAAGGCAATGCTCGAAGATCTCGCGGTTCTGACGGGCGGCAAGGTCATCAGCGAAGATCTCGGCATCAAGCTCGAGACCGTCACGCTCGAAGACCTCGGCAAAGCCAAAAAGGTCACCATTGACAAAGAAAACACGACGGTCGTCGAGGGCTCCGGCTCCGGCGAAGCCATCGACGGACGCATCAAAACGATCCGCAATCAGATCGAAGACACCTCGAGTGACTACGATCGTGAAAAATTGCAGGAACGTCTTGCCAAGCTCGTCGGCGGTGTCGCGGTTATCAAAGTCGGTGCCGCAACCGAGATCGAGATGAAGGAG
Organism: Acidobacteriota bacterium; assembly: GCA_031408595.1. GTDB lineage: Bacteria > Acidobacteriota > Blastocatellia > Pyrinomonadales > Pyrinomonadaceae > OLB17. Next base: position 32,540 of record JANNWQ010000100.1, read on the forward strand.
AAGAAGGCCCGCGTCGAAGATGCTATGAACGCAACGCGTGCCGCGGTCGAAGAAGGCATCGTGGCCGGCGGCGGAGTCGCCCTGGTTCGTGCCGGCAAGGTTCTCGACACCTTCCAGACGGATGGTGAGGACGCTGACGAACAGATCGGCGTCAAGATCATCAAGCGTGCTCTCGAAGAGCCGCTTCGCCAGATCGCACAGAACGCCGGTAAAGAAGGCGCGGTGATCGTCGAAAAAGTTCTCGCCAGCAACGAAGAAGCATACGGCTTCAACGCGGCCACCGAGAAGTTCGAAGACCTCGTCGCAGCCGGTGTCATAGACCCCGCAAAGGTCACCCGCACCGCTCTCCAAAACGCAGCCTCGATCGCTGGCCTCATGCTGACGACCGAAGCCATGATCGCTGACGCTCCCGACGACAAGGGCGGCGATCACGGCATGGGCGGCATGGGCGGCGGCATGGGCGGCATGGGCATGGGAATGTAAGACTGGAGAGCGGACACTCCTGTCCGCTCGTCTCTTACTGGCGGACAAGAGTGTCCGCCCTCGGTCATCAAAAGCCTCGGCTCATCGCCGGGGCTTTTTCGTTGTATAATCTTTTCATGAGATCGCGAATTTACGTTGAGACATCGGTGGTGAGTTTCTACCACGATGTTCGGACAGAACCTGAGATGATCGCCCGCCGGGAGTGGACGCGAAAGTTCTGGGATTTTGCGAAGAGCGAGTATACGCTTCTTTCGAGTCCTGCTGTAATCGAAGAGCTTGAACAAGGGCAATTTTCGAATCAGCAGGCGATGCTTGATCTAGTCGGCACCTTAACAGTCTTACCGATTGACGAGATGGTTGGGCTTATCGTCGAAGCTTACATCGCGAACTCCGTGATGCCGAACGATCCGAAAGGCGATGCACTGCATTTGGCCCTAGCGTCGTATCATAAATGCGATTTTCTTCTGACATGGAACTGCAAACATCTTGCTAACGCCAAGAAATTTGGTCATATTCGAAATATAAATCAGAGGCTGGACCTATATGTTCCGCTTCTGGTAACTCCAATTGAACTTTTAGGAGAGTCATTATGAAAATAGAAGATGATGTGGCGATCGACCGCGTCCGCGAAGCCAGACACAAGATTTCCGCCCGCTTCGATCACGATACAAAGCGGATCATTGAACATTACATCGAATACCAAAAAAAATTCGCTGACCGCCTCGAACCAATGACGAAATTGCACTATGATGAGGTGCAGGAGCCGATCCTGAGTAAATGATCGCTGGCCTCATGCTGACGACCGAAGCGTTTGATCGCAGACGTTCACGCGCGACGAAACGACTCGTTGAGAGAGTCGGGAGAGCATCGTCGTCGCACAGAATGATTGAACGGTGCCGCGCCCGTTTCAATTGTCGCTGACGCGACAACGATCGGCTGATGCCCTCTTTCCGTGGGTTGTTACCCCCGGCTACAATCACATGACCGCTACGCGGTCGGATCACACCCGCCTTTTTCTATTCCTTATACTCCAAAATATCGCCGGGTTGACGGTTTTCGGGACTATCTAGTCGGCCGGCTTCGTTTCCACGTACTGCCAATGTTCTTCCATTCGGCTTTGGGATCGTCGCGGTACAGCCTGATGCGAAATGTTTCTTCGCCATGTTCATTGGGGGCCGTGTTGCCGTTGCCCTTTTTGGTGTAGACCGCGACCACGTTGAACGAGACGGAATTTGGTGTATGCCATTCAAAGGCTGGGTCTTTTGACAGCCCGATCGATTCGACGTCGCCGACCATCTGGCGGAACGCGTAGTCGCCCATAAACTTTTCTACGCCGAATTTGTCTATTAGCGCCTGCACATCCGCCGCGCTCAGATTCTTCATGCCCGAATAGCTGTTTCCAGAGGTGAACGTCCGCCAAAAAACATAGCGGCCGCCCATCACGTCATAAGATGCGTATCCCTTGACCTCGATAAAGACCTTCGGGTCGTCGGTCTTTACCTTTGCGACGAAATTACGACTCCAGACGTATTTCTTATAGGTCGTGCTCCATTCGACCTTGCCGGCGGAACCGAGTGTTAGCGAAGCCGTCTTCGGCCCCATCACATCTTTCCTGATCTGAGCATCCGAAGGCTGAGCAGATGCCTCAGTCGCCGAAAAAACCGCCAACAGGCCGCAAACTATCGCAAATGCACCGAACCTACACATTTTTCGCATGTTTTCTCCTATGTCAAAAAAGAATGGTTTGCCGGCGACAAATTCGCACGGGCAAACCGGTCTCTGAGATTGAACTGTATTTAGATTACGCGGCTGATGTTACCACACCTTTTCATTATTCAAGAAAGGAGTCTCGGCGGATCTACGGGATTGACGAGTTTTGAGGAGTTTGGAGAGTTGAGAGAGTGGGCATTGACGAGTTTTGAGAGTTTGGAGAGTTGAGGGAGTGGGCTCTCCACGGCTGTCCCGCATCGCACGCCTCGCCGGTTGGTGGCCCGGTGGGGTCTGCGGCTGTGCCGCTCTATTTGCGGCGAAGCTGTGCTTCGCCGGTAGACGCACACCCGATTTCCTTGCGGCTATGCCGCCGTCTTGTTCGTGCAGGAGAAGGGCGGCATAGCCTCCGGGATCATATTTTGGCCGGTGACGGTCAGGCGAGCCTGACCGCAATGCGATGGGGCGGAGCCAGAACGGGCCGCTACGGGCCGGCTCTCGGGTTAAAATCTGGTTCGGGGCCGATCTTTGGGTGGGAGCGGATCCAGCGGTTGTATACTGTTAATTGTTCGTCGGTCCAGTTTTCGGAGCCGGGTTTCCGGCAGGCTCGTTCATGGCCGTAGCGGCGGGCCATGGGGTAGGCGGGTTTTTGGCCGCGTTTGCCGTGGAGGAGCCAGTGGCGGAGGGCGGCGTAGTGGTTTTCGGAGAGCGTTTTTAGAATCGGGTCGGCGGTCGTGTCGTCGCTCTGGTAGCGACGCGGGCCGCACATGTCGCAGTCGTCGGGGCAATTGTCGTGGCCTTTGAAAATTGTTCCAGGAACGCCCGAAAAATCGCGTGCGGCGCGGCCCTGGCAGGTGTGGCAGTTGGGGCATTGTTCGACGATGCACTTTTCGCGATTATAGAACTGCTGTATCTTTTCACCGACGAACGCAGCGGGCGAGGGAAGCGGCGGGGCGTCGCCGGCCATGCTGAGCAGGCGATGGCCGGTCGATGGCGACATTCCGAGATCTGCGGCGATCTCGCGGATCGTCTTTTTCTCCTCGACGAGTCGTTGGATATTGCGGATCCGCTGCCATTCAAAATGGTCGTCGTCGTTTGCACGGATCGACGATTCGCTGCCGTAACCGGTGTGTTGGAACGACGGGAAATTGCCGCCGATACGCATGACCGAAAAGAACGGTAAGTGCGCCGCTCCGTAAACAGTGTCGTCGGTACCGCTTTTTATGTGTTTGAGATAGCGAACGCCCGACTGTGAGCCCGAGCGGCCGACGGCGAAGACATTATCGACAAAGCTCGTCACGACCGACGCACACGGGATGTCGGCGGCGATGATCCCGCGGCGGTAGATGGCTCGCGTTGTATTCATCAGCACAAGGATCGACAAACCGTAACGCTTCTGCAGACGGCGCAGCTCGCGCATCACCACGACCGTTTCGCGTGGTAGCGAATACTTCTGCAGAAAGGCGAGATTATCGATGATCAGAACCTTTGCACCGCTTTTTTCGATAATGGGAGCCAGCTTTGCGGGAGCGATCTGAACCGAGTTTTTGAGCGAGACGCGGGTAAGGTTTGGCGAAAAGCCGTATTTGCGCGCCGGATTGTCGCCATCGGCCTCGGACGTGTATCGCCGTGCAAACTGAGCTTTCGACCCGCCGAGATCGAGCAGCAAAACCTTCTGTGCCTCAGCCGTCATCTCGAACGGCTTGATCGCCTTCCCACTCGCGATCGATTCGCCGATCTGCACCGCCAAAAGGCTCTTTCCGCACGAAACCTCGCCAAACAACACCGACATTTCGCCCTCAAGCCAAAGCTGGCCGCAAAGCATTTTTGGCTCGTGATCTTCGTCCTCATCGATCCACTCTGAGGCCGGCAGTATCTCGAAATCGATAGTTTCTATAGGTTGTTCGTGCTCAGCTAGGTCCATCGTTTTTGTGTTGACTTTTTGTTGTCGTGGTGTATCATAGCAACAGCGTTGCACGAATGCAACAGATGTTTGAAAATTAATTGCGTATCCGGGCGAGTGCGGCTTACTCTTTGCGAGTTCTTTTCGTCCTTTGCGAGCTTGGCGTGAAACATATCTCTATTTCACGCAAAGTACGCAAAGGACGCAAAGAGCCGCCAAAATCAGGATAAGAAAGGTAAGGATCGAACACTGCGCGCGCTGAGTATGCCGAAAATGGGACAAGCTCGAAATTTGAATTCCGGATATTTTGACAAAACTCCAAATGAGAGTGTATTGTGAGAATACTGACCTTAAATCCCAGTATCGTATCTCCCGCTGATCTGGAAGTGGCATTTTTATTTGGTAGGCGAAGGAAAACGCCGATCAAATTTCAGGTACTCTTCTGCCAATGCCCCTTTTTGCCTCGAGATCTCGTTTAGCTAGATAGAGAAATTTTTTGGGTGGGTGGTTGCTTGAACGGAGCATGGCAACGATCCTTAATAAGCCCCCGTTGCTTTTGCTCTCGATCGGAAAAAATTGGAGGAAACTAAACAATGAAACGAGTTTATTTGAGCATTCTTTTTGTATGTCTATTCGCCGTCGTCGGTTCGCAGGCGCAGACCGCACCCGCGACTCCGCCGGCTACGACGGCCGGCCCAGTATCACGCGTCACTTATTTTGACGTCCTGCCGGGACAAGGTGACGCAATGACGGCCTTTATTCGGACAAACCAAATGCCGATCTTGGAGGAACAAAAGAAACAGGGCCTGATCCTTAGTTATGGTTTCTTCGGCAAGCCAACCACCGAGGGCCCGGGCGACTGGGACATAGGACTGGTCGTCACATGGGCGAATTATGCTGACGCGATCGATTTTAATGCCGAACGGGGTGCGAAAAACAATGCGATCACCCTCAAGCATTACGGCACCGCCGAAGCCAGGACGAAGGCCAACGATTCCACAATGGCAATGCGTACCGTTGTCTCCAATATGCTCGTCAGAGCGGTGACATTTAATCCGATGCCGAAGTAGTTAGTGTCAACGGATCTTGATCAGGCGAGAGGCTTCGACCAGCAAGGTAGAAGCCTCTTTCCTTGCTCAGATGGTGCTGTATCGTTGACGTACTATTTATATTTGTGGTTCAGGGCAACGCAGTTTGAGCAATGTAACACTAAATTTGGGGTTTATGCCCGTGCGGAGTGTGCGGAAAATGGGACAGGCTCTGGTCAGAAAAGATGCCGAGAGTTTAAATGTTTTTCGGAGATGAAATAAGAGTTATACTGAAGCGAATCCTATAAGACTGCAGTTCGGTAGCTCCTGTCCGATATTCTAGCTGGTTCATCTCACAAAGATATGCCAAATCATAATCGCGATAAGTATTTTCTCTCTTCCATTGTTGAGTCTTCACACGATTCGATCATTACGATCGATCTGGAGATGGAGATCACGAGCTGGAACAAGGCGGCGGAGTCACTCTATGGATATCCCGCCTCCGATGCTATCGGTAAGCTGCTTACAACGCTGACGCTGCCTAAGGATTTTCAGAGGCTGCTCGATAAGATCGAGAGGATCAAACAGAGTAGAGAGGTCGAGATCTTCGAATCTGAGCGCGTGGGCAAAGACAAAGCTCATATGATCCTTGAGGTCGTGGTGTCGCCGGTAAATGACGCTGAGGGCGAGCTGATAGGCATTTCGACCATCGCCCGGGATCTCACGGCCCGCCGTCTTGCCGAAAAGGCGATGCACGACAAGGACGTCCTGCATCGGATGATCATCGCGCAGGAGGACGAGCGAAGCCGAATCTCGCGTGACCTGCACGACGAGCTCGGACAGCAGGTGACGGCACTCCAATTTGTCGTGGAAAGAGCTAAGGGCTTGTGTAAAGATGAAGAGACACGCGCGACTATCCAGTCGATCGCCGAGATCGCCAAGGCGATCGATAACAGCGTTGACTTTCTCGCATGGGAGCTTAGGCCCGCACTGCTCGACAACGTTGGCCTCGTGGCCGCGATCGAAAACTATGTCGAGCAATGGTCACATCGCGCAACCATTCCCGCCGAATTTGAGATCCGTGGCATTCTCGACGCGCTATTACCGGCACAAGTGGAGACAAACGTCTACCGCATCGTTCAGGAGTTTCTTAACAACACTCACAAGCACGCCGGTGCGAAGCGGGTGGAGGTGATCTTTGACCATCAGGGAAGTTCGATCGACCTGATCATAACTGACGACGGCAAGGGATTTAGCCTCCGAAATAAGAAAAAACTGACCGGCGGCCTAGGCCTCACAGGCATGAGGGAGCGGGCCTCGTTGATCGGCGGAACGCTCGAACTGGAATCCAAACCAGGTCAAGGCACCTCGATCCATCTTCGAGTCCCCGTCGCTAAGAAGAAGAAACGCAGAATGGTTCGAGCCGACGAAGTTACCAACTGGGGCTAAAACAAAAATACGGCCAGGCGAGCCTGACCGTATCGTAAAAATGGAACGTGAGCTATCGAAAAGTTAACCTCTTCTATAGCTCCGCACACAGCGACCGCGGCTGTCTTTAATATAGCGATAGACCAGATAGCCTCCGGCTCCTGAGCCGAGACCGATCAAGGCTCCACGCTTACCGCCGATGCCAGCGCCGATCGCGGTGCCTATGCCGCCGGTGACAAGCGACCCAACGACCTTTCTCTTCGTGCTCGTACGGCCGCGCACACGATAGGTTCCCGACGGACACGGCCTTACAACCGCTGAATTAGCCCAAAGACTGGCTTCTGCGAGTTCGTATGACTCGTCAAGCAAGTAAAATTCGGCAAAGTCCGCGTCGGCTAGGTCAACAGACAGCGAAGCTGCTGAAGTCGACGGCATGACGGGAGCAAAAAATGCAAACATAGTCGTTAACAAAAATATGGAAATGGTCTTTTTCATAAGTTTTCTCCTTTATCAAAGGCCTATGGAGAGAAATGACCTCAAGATGATTCTCGCGCAGTTGGGTTGCCGCTTCTGTTCGGTAACGGACATAAGGAGGGGAATTCTATGGAGTTTTAGCTTGAGGCCCGGCGGTGGCCTTGCTCTTCGATAAAGAATGCGATCAGCGAACTAGCCAATACGCAGACTCCGACGAAAGCGAATATGCGAGGGCCGCCGAAGATGCCGAAGAAAAAGAGAATACAGCCAACAAGCACGAACAGCATTCCAATGCGTCCGGCGAGTTTTGACATTCCGGTTGAGTTTTCCATAGAGAAAAGATACCAGATTATAGGTTTACTCGCCAAAAAGGATTGCGTTGTCGGCGGTAGGTAGCTATCGCGATCATATTCTGGCCCGAATGCATCGACTGGAACAATGGCGGGCAATGGGTACGGGGCTATTTGTTGGCAGAGGCGGCTCGGGTTCAGTGGGGACGTGTGCAACTTTACGGGGACAGCAGCGTGTTCTATCGTGGCTTTCCCAATTACAGAAAACGGAGATCGTGTATGAAGAAAATATTCTTACTGGCGTTGTTTGTGTTCGGCGGTACCTTGAGTTTCGTCGGCCAGGAGGTGAATCAGGTCGTGAGCACATCGACTATCGATGGCGCTCGGTTTGAGATGATTCAGTCACCGCTCGACAAGGCAGTGACGTTTCGGTTGGATAAATGGAGCGGCACCGTTGACCGTCTCGGAACATGCCCGAAGGATGATGGTTTTGGCAGCAACAAATGCTGGAAGGAAATGGTCGTGCTGGAATTGTTTAAGCAAGCTCCATCCGCGAAGCCGCGTTATCAGATAATCATCAACGTTCCGTTAAAGCTAACGATGTTGATGCAGATCGATGCCGGACGGATGTGGCAATGGGGACTTGACCGCGAGGAACGCTGGTATCCCTTCATAGACTGCTCGGATAAGACCAACAGCAACTGTTTATGGCGACCAGTCGGTGGCTGATTGTTATTCGGTCTTTGGTTTTTCAGCCGGCGCACGTTTGGCGCTCCAGGTTTCTTCCGCGTTACCGCCGAAGGAGACCGAGCCAGACATCGTGTCGCCGCTGATCTTACCGCTGAAGGTCATCGTCAGATCATTGCCGCCGTAGTTGATGGTGTATGCGAAGGTGATGTCGCCGCCTTTGACGGTTCCGGCGATAGGCACATCGCCGCTCGAACGCTTGGCTGTGCCGGTGAGCTTTTCGCCGTCGGCCTTAAGAACGAGCTTGAAAGGACGTGAGCCGCCGGGTGTCTCAAATGCTCCATCCCAATCGCCCGTAACAGACGTTTGAGCAGACGAGGTCGCAGTGGCGATCAAAACGAGGGAAATCGAAAGGAAAGTGAAAAGTAGAGCTTTTTTCATATGAGGGTCTCCTATATCAATATGATAAACCCTAAAGCCCTGTTCTCGCGAGGTGAGCAAGGCTTATTTGTGCCGGTAAGTAATGCGGCCTTTGGTCAGGTCGTAGGGTGAGAGTTCGATATCGACACGGTCGCCCATCAGGATGCGGATGCGGTTGCGGCGCATGCGGCCTGAGATGGTCGCGAGGACCATGTGGTCGGTATCGTTGATCTGGACTTTGAAAAATGCGTTGGGCTGCTTGTCGACCACGACGCCGCCCATTTCAATGAGTTCTTCTTTCATAATGATCTTTGAAAATTAGAATGCCTCCGAGGGTCGTTAGACCCCCGAAGGCTTGAGTGAAAAGCCTGACCTTTGTCAGGCCTTAAAAACTACCAGCTCGAACCGCCGCGGCTTCCGCCACCGCCGCCACCGCTGCGTCCACGGCCACCGCCGCCTCCACCACCGTAGCCGCCGCCACCGCCGCCTGTTTCGCGGGGTTTAGCTTCGTTGACCTTGAGGTTGCGTCCGTCGAGCTCTTTGCCGTCGAGGGTTGCGATTGCTGCATTAGCTTCTTCGCCGCTCGACATTTCGACAAATGCGAATCCGCGTGAACGGCCGGTTTCGCGATCTTCGATCAAGCTTGCCGACTGCACGGTTCCGTGCTCGCCGAACAAGGTCTCGAGATCCTGAGCTGTTGTGTTAAATGAAAGATTTCCTACGTAAAGTTTCGTTGACATTATTTAATTTACCTTTTCCCATTACCTGGGAATGTCTAAAGAAGTGTCGAATCGAATGGCTTCGTAGAAAAACGGTGTGCGACGAAGGTCGGGTTTCGCGATGCTCAGATATTACAAGAGCGACTTCTATTGTGATGAAACAAACCTGCTCTCAAACCATCCAAAAACCGTCTGACGGGGCGCACTGCACGCAGTGCAAGAGAAGGACTAACGAGAGTATGATGCTTCTTTTTGGGAAAAGTTGCAAGTAGCATTACAACTTGTTCCGCGAATGTAATTGCGGATCACGTGATAAATGGCACGGGGGACGGCAGCTTGAATGTGCTAAAAGACGGGAAGTGACTCTTCGGCCTTCTCTTGCGGTCGAGGTTCGGCGATGCCGTCGATTAGCGGAGTAGGCAGCCATGAATGCCGTTCGTAGAGGGCACGCTCGGCTGCGTCTTTATTCTGTGGACGAGAGAGTAGATAGCCTTGGCCGTAATCGCAGCCGAGATTTTGGAGCAGTAAGAGCTGCGATTCGGTCTCGATGCCCTCGGCGATGACCTTTTTCTTTAGGTTTTTTGCAAGCGAGATGATCGTTTGCAGTATTTCGGAATTCTCGCCGCTCTCGCCAACGCTGTAAACAAACGAGCGGTCAATCTTTAGCGTGTCGAACGGAAGGCGATGGAGGTAGCTGAGGCTGGAATACCCGGTGCCGAAATCGTCGATGCTGAGCTGGACACCGATGGCTTTGAGGCGATTGAGAATGCTGATGGAGTGTTCCGCGTTTTCCATCGCCGCACTTTCCGTGATCTCGAGTTTTAGCGTCGACGGGCGAATGCCAGAGATCGCCAAAGCGTTCTCGACGTCATCGATTAGTTCTTCCATGCCGAGATGTTTGCCGGAAATGTTGACGCTCATGATCATCTTATTGTATTCCGGCATGATCCGCTGCCACTTAGCAAGTTGTTTGCACGTTTCTTCGAGTATCCATTTCGTCATGGGAATGATGAGGCCAGACTCCTCGGCGATCGGGATGAACTTGTTAGGTGGAATCTGGCCGAGTTCACTGTGATGCCAACGCAGGAGAGCCTCAAATCCCCAGATTGAACCATCTTGAATATCGATCAACGGCTGGTAGTTCATCGACAGCTCGTTCCGGTCGATGGCGTTGCTCAGGTCATTCTCGATCCGAACACGTTCGAGGAAACGGATACGCAGTTCTTTAGTGAATATCGCAGTTCCGCTATCCTTTTCCTTAGCGTAATGCATCGCGATATCAGCATCGCGAAGGATCTCTTCCGGCGATTCGTACTCAGCATCGCACGGGGCTATCCCCACATTGACGCTTATCGAAATTCTGTTTCCGCTTAGCGAGAATGGTTGTGAGATGCTGTCGCGAATTCGTCGGGCGACCTTTTGAGCTTTGCCTACGGTTCCGAGATCCTTCAGGATGACGGCAAATTCATCTCCCCCGATACGAGCGACGAGGTCATCTCCGTTCAGCATTCTCACAAAACGCTTTGCCGCGATCATCAGGACTTTATCGCCGATCGAATGTCCGAGGCTGTCGTTAATGTGTTTGAACTTTTGAATGTCTAGGAACAGTACTTGAAATGCCGCTTCCGGATCGTCGCGATACTTGTCGATTAGAGACTGTAGTTGGCTGCTGAACTGCGTACGATTAGCTAGATTCGTTAGCGAATCAAAGAGCGCCGCGTGCTGCAGGTCCTTTTCGCTCTTGCGCAATGCCTCGTTCGCTTGCTCTTCTTTTTTTAGCGTTTGAGCGAGTTGGTTTGCGTATTCCTCAGCTTCAACACGACGCTGGCGTTCCGTCTCTGCTTTTTGGCGCTCGGCGGTCTCCGCTTGCTGCATCGCGTCCCCGACTTTGTTTATTGACTGACGGTAGCCTAGATAGGCAACGGATAAAGCCGCGAACGCGATCACCCCGGTAATGAAATCACCGAAATTTATTAATTCATATATTATCCCAGCCAATCCTGCCCCAACGATTTGCGTCAGCGAGCTCGAAAAACAGTCGCGTTTCCAGGTTTCCCACAGGTTTGAGCCGTGCGTCACAGATTGGAGTATCGAAGCTTGAAAAGAAGACACCGCAAAATGGATAAGTGCAATACACATTAGGGTCGTCAAAAGATGTTGCGCTGATCCCGCCGGGGCAGTAATGAAAGTCGTCTTTGAAACGTTCAGCCAAATGATGTATGTGACCGCAATCGATAGGGCGTTTATCGAAATGTTGGTCAGCACAGTCAAACCGCTCATTGAAAAGCTCTTTGTCCGCAAGTACAAACAGCTTGCCAAGGTCTCGAATGCGGCAATCACGACTGCTGCCGGCCCGCCATAATACAAGAATGCCAAGAAGACTGCGGCATCCGAAAAGCTGATGGCAAACTTGGACCGAGGTAGTGCTAGGCTCATCCGGGGAGCTACCACGGTCGAGAATAATAAAACGAGTAAAAACCCCCAGCTAAATGTCGCGCGCGGCAATGCACCAATTGCAAATGCAAGAAACACGAAGCCAATAATTATGACCGTGCCTTTGAATATATAAGATAATCGCTGTCTGTCCATGCGGGGAGGCTATAGGGAAGTTAAGCTGCCGATCAAAAGTGAGGGGTGAGTGGGATACTCACACAATAAGTTTAACACGTTCAACCGGGTGAAATCTACATGTATTTGCTAATAATTTCAACCTCATTTGTATACCAGTTATACATTAAGACAATGGATAACAAGTATCCAACTGACTAAGAAACTTTATTTTCAACAGTTTAGCAGGAATTCTGCATGCCGATGTAAACCTGGTATCCACTTCTTCTAGTGTCAATATTTTTGACAACCTTTCATTCGACTATCTCGTAACCTATTTTGTTGCAGTAAGTTACACGGCTGGAAAAGTGAATGGCACAACATGGCACGGCGATTGTAATAGAGAGGGCAGGACGAAACAAACGTCGAATAAAAAACTGGAAAGATTAGGAGAAGAAAAATGAAAAACACAATCGCAACAATCACATTGGCACTCGTATTTACATTCGGCGCGACTTTTGCAAACGCTGGAATCCTCATTGGCGACCGGACAGTAACACCCACCCCTTGCTCTGACACTAAAGAAGGCATTCTCATCGGTGACCGATCGGCCGTCGGAATCCTAATCGGCGATTTCGCAGCGTACCTTGAGGGAATTCTCATCGGCGACAAGGCAACCCCATGCTCGGATGTCAAAGACGGCATCCTCATCGGCGACAGAAGCGGCATTCTGATCGGCGACTAAGAAGGTACGATTTTCCAAACCGGGGGGAAACAAAACAGCCTTGTCGGGAAACCGACGGGCTGTTTTGTTCTTTAGGGGATGCCTAGCGCTTTTATGATTGATAGAAAATCTGGCTCGTCTCGCAATGATTTCCAGGACGGTTCGACCTTTAGCGCCAATACTTCCATTTCGCGATTCCTGACTGCGTCTCGAAGTTTTTCAACTGCCAGTTGAATATTTCCTAGTGCGGCGTGGATTCTGGCGATCTTGAGCGAATTCATCGAATTGGATTCAGGAAGGCCGTTGATTCTCTCAATCATGTCGAAAGCGGCGTCACGTTCTCCGGTCAAGGCGAATACGGTGCCGATCCTAGACAATGTATCGGGGTTTTCATGCGAGTTGCTCGACTGCTCAAGATATTCCATGGCTCGCCGATAATCGGCTAGCTCAATGTAGATAGCGCCGAGGATGGCCCTGGCTATGTAATTTTCCGGATCTAACTCAAGAGTTTCATTGAGATGGTTGATAGAATTGTCAAAAAGTCCCATCAAGTAGAACAGCCGTCCCAGCGTAATTGAATTTGATACGGACATGGGGTCAATTCGCCTAACCTGTTTAATGTGAGCCAACGCTTCATTGAAATTACACGAGTAAATTCTAAGTCGAGCGAGATAACGATGAGCTATGAGATTTGAAGGATTGAGTTCCAATGCGCGTCCAAAATATTCGACGGCCTTTGTGAAATTCCAGTTGATGTCAAAGCTGACAACGCCAAGTACGCTTTGAACTGCATCATTTCCTTCGCCCAACTCATCAGCGATTGCCACGTAGGTTTCGATATTCGATACCGTTTCCTCAAACGACATGTAGTCGTAGAAGTAGAGAAAACAATAGCAATGGATGATCTCCGCGTAGGCCTCGACAGCGACAGGATCTTGCGAGATCGACTGCTGAAGGTAATTTATCGCTTGTAGAAGGGATGTCTTCGTGCCCTTTCTCTTCAGGAACTTTCCTTTAAGGTAAAGTCGGTGAGCCTCAAAGCCGCCGCCATTGCCATCTTTCGGGGTCAGACCGTCTCCGTTAGATGAACCGTCCACTGTCAAATTGAATCTGTAGCCGATTCCGGCGACGGTTTCGATATATCTATCGGTAGGGTTTTCGCCGAGGAGTCGTCGCAGCTTGCCGACTTGGACGGGAAGATTTCCTTCTTCGACGAAGCTGCCATTCCAGACTTTGCCGAGCAGTTCGTCTTTTGTAACTACCTCGCCCGAACGCTCGACCAACATTTGCAACACGTCAAATGTCTTCGGATTAAGATCAAGCCTCTTGCCATCCTCACAACACTGCGCTCAACGGTATTCAGTATGAAGTCTCTAAACTTGTAGATTTTCATGGGATGAATAAGATTCCGGCACACCGACACCCGACCACTGATAAAGGTTGACTGCTAGGCCCTCGCGTGTTCACGGGCTCCCACAACCGACCACTGACTACTGACTACTGTGTCACCGATTATATATCAGTTTAGAACAGTTTAGAACATTTAATTTCAGTTAAGGACTTCCTCAATCCGTTGGCCGTAACCTGTCTCCAATGCAGAATTTGTAATTCGGATTTTTGTCGAAAATTTCAGATTTGTTCGACAACACAAAAAGGAGAGGTTTTATGCGAAAAAGAATATTCACCACAATCTTTGCCCTCATCGGCCTAAGCAGCATCGTCGTCTTAGGCAGTACAACGAAGTTTATAGATCAAATACTGGCCTCTATCAACGGCGGCACATCAGGTAGCGTCATAAACTCAGAACGTCGTCAAGAGCTGAATGTTTCATCGGCTGGAAAAGAACAGCAAGAAATAGCTTCAATCAAACCTACGGACATGCGTAACACAGTAATTCAAACAAGTCGAAACTCAGTATCAAACGGGCGTGAGATAGAAACTCCTGAACATATTCTGTGGGGAGTGATTTTTAGGTATCCAGAAAAATTTGAAAGACTGGCTGAAGCAGCACGTCAAAGAGGAAAAAGCGATGCTTTGTGGACAGGTGGTTTTGTTCGCAAAACAAAACTTTCACTCGAAAATGCAGAAATCTTCAAAGAAAAGGCAATGGAGTATTCAAAAGAAATGCTGCCCGTAACAGAACGAAGCCGGGAAATAGGACTTCAATACAAGCTAGCCCGTGAAAGCGGGAAAAGGGTTCCGAACGACAAAGCATTAAGAAAAGAGCTATCAGAACTCCAAGAGAAGAAAAAAGAACTTGCATTAAAGTATCGAGACGAATTTCGCAAAGCAATTGACGAAGAAGCATTCACGGCTTTTGAAGAATGGCTTAAGACAGAGTTTGTGAAGAATTTTCACACTAGAAGAATCTCTGGAAAAGATATTTACAAAGCAAAGGTTGAAAGCGGCGAATTCAGCCCAACAGGAAAAAACAACCCGGAGGACCATCACAAATGAAAAAGCAATTGATATTAGTGTTTTTGATAATGGTAATGTCAGCGATCTCGGCGTTTTCGCATGTTGAAGATTGTTATGATTGGGAAGTGGAGGCGACCGGATATTCTGAAATATTCATTGAGGATGGCATGGTCGACATGGTTTCCGGATTAGCCGGAACTGACGTAAAAGGAAGTGAGAACAATCCACCTTCGTATTGTTCTGATTATCAATTTGGTGCATTTGTGTCAAGTGATATGAAAGGTCCCGGAGGTTTCACTCATGAAGACCTGTATTCGTTCAATTCTTATGTTGAGGTTGAGCACGAATCTTTTGATGCAGAGCCAGGAACTTATTGTGTAACAAGTGAACACGGGTCGCAGATTGGTTTCATATGGAATGACCATTCTGGGAATAATATTCCTGTTACTACTGTTGTTGATCTGGATTCCTCAGAAGCCTGTCTCACTATTGAAGTAGAGCCGACTCCAACACCAACGCCGACCGTTACTTCGACACCAACTCCGTCCCCTACTCCTTGTTTTGATGAATTGAATGGCAAGGTCATTTGCCAGCTACCCAGAGTTGATGTGCACATGGCTTCGCCTATCTTAAAACCTGCGGGAACGACGGGTGGCCACAATACATCAACGGTCAGGACTTGCATTACAAATGTCCAGAATCCAGCCGGAAGGCAGGTTCAGCTAGACGTACTAAATGATAGTAACGCCTCACAACTCGATGGCGGACACAAAGAGGACTTTCACATTGGAAGCCGTCCACTTGGGAAGGTAGCAAATCGTACGGGCACCACGGATGCAAGCGGATGTTTTCAAACGTCTTATACGCCGACCCATATTTCAGGGAAGTTCAAGCTACGATCAACTATTTCGAGCTATAGTGGAACAACTGACTTCAGGATTAGAACCTCGGATTTTTTTAACCTCGTTACCGGTGCAGACTACGAATTGTTCGGTGATAAACCGTGGCATCCCGACAACCATTGGGGAACTCTACCTGCCGTAACCGGTCTACGGCAAATCGCGACGGACTACAGAAACGAGTATTATGGAGGTAACCCAGTTCCAACGCCTCAGAAGATTTACTACAACGATGTTAGCCTTGAATGGGGAGGCAAATTCGATTTGAATAGACGTTGGGAAAGTACTAACAGTTTCCACGGAGAACACCGCGAGGGAATTAATTGTGATACTCGGTCGAACAACATACCTACCGCGCGATGGCAGAGATTGAACGAAATCTTCAGGAATCGCGGTTCCACAAGGACAAAGGACGAAACTGCGACTGGGGCTCCACATTGGCATTTGCGCTTTGAGTTCGGCAACACGCGAGCTGTCGAAAGAACGCCACATATGTTCATCGAAGACGCTTTCGATGCAGCATTTCAAAGAGAATCCACCCCAATCGAGTATAATCAATGGTTCAACCGGATAACGAACGCAAAGGCTCTTGGTTCAGCAGAACTTCTCTTGGAAGCCAAGTTCTTAGAGCGGGAAATATTCGCGTCGGCTGAGTACAGCAATCGGTATAGAAGCGACGTTGAATTTATCTACGATGTGTTTTGGGCATACCTGTATAGAGATCCGACCGAAGCGGAAACCCAGTCTTGGCTTGCCTATTTGCGAAGTCTTCCACCTTTTATGGGCGAAGACGTGAAGCGAGATAATCTAATTTGGGAGTTTGAGATGAGTCCCGAATTTCAAGATGTCCTTGGTCGACTCGTTGATCCGTCAACATCCCCTCAATAGGTGGTCGGGGTCGAGGGGGGCAATTCTTTGACTGCTCCCAGTCTTTTCTGAATGGAGAGAATATGCGCGTGGTTGCTATCTTATTTCTTCTAGTGCAAATGAGCTGTGAGTTTTCAGCCCAAAAGCCGCTCGTGAAACAGCAGCCCGCCGAGCGAAAGATGTTTTCAAGAAGTTCCGTTGAACTGAAGTCACCCAAATCTTATTTAAATCGCGACGGTAAAAATGGAGCCTATGATCCTCGGCCCCAAATATTAGAAATCGATAAGAAAAAGGGCAAATATGAGTTCAGATGGATCGGTTACGATGGGAAACAAAAGATTGTTGAGTACCAACGACACGACGCTCTTGACGCAATAGTTGAAGCCCGCGTTGAGAGAACAGGAGACAGGCGATTTGTATATACGTATCTCGTGAAGAATCTTCCGACTAGTCCGACCTATCTACATGATCTTACAGTGCAAACATTTTCAAGTGACATTAAGGATGAACATATACCAACGAGGGATGATATTATGGTCGGCCATATGGCTAAATATATCCCCCAATTTAGTGAGGGTATTTGGCGACGGTTTATTCCCTTAGGTGAAATAAAGCCGAAAATTCATCCTGGCAGCAGTATTGAATTTAAGATTGTCTCGTTGTCACGCCCCGGATTGGTTGAGTGTAAAGCGACCGCAGGTGACATAACTCTAAAAGGTGTCGGTGAACACATGCCGACTGAACTGGAAAAGGCGATGCCAGGTTTCGATGAATTGGCATCTTGTTTAACCATCGGCCCCGATGAACGATTAGCCTCGTTAACACAGTCAGGAAAAGTGAAATATCTTCTGGACAATCTATCTAAGTTCGTTGAGGCCGGCTGGATGGCGGGTGATACACCAAGGATATATGAAGATCTGTTGAGACGTAACGATCTTGTGGGGGCTTATCACCAAGCAAAAAACGATCTAAAGTCAGAGTTTGTAACAAATGAAGTCTTCTACATCATTGAGGGGCTTCTCAATTGAATCATAGCCGGGGGATACTTTCAAGATACTTCCAGAGACGATGTTCTGTGCAGAAGCCCGTGGATATTGGGTTTTGATTGATTATGTCGGTGGGTGAGAAATGACCTTTCGGGTCGGGGACGTTTTACCGGGGATTGGTGGATGGTGTTTTGGGTTGGGTGGAGAGTGCCGGGAGCGGGCGGAGAGGATTCTGGTTTGGGTGAGATTTACCGGGGCTGGGCGGCGATGATTTTGGGTTGGGTAGGTGTTGCCGGGGTTTGGTGGGATCTTTTTGGGTTCGGGAAGGCGGATTCTGCCTTCAGGAATATGTTTTTTGGGTTCAGGAACGGTTGATTTGGGATCGATTTTATAAAGTTGGTCAGGAAACGGAACGGGTGGTCGCGGAATCTAACTTTTTAAGGAGAAATAGAAATGGCTATAGACACACTTGATAAGACAATCGACTGTTTGACGTTGCAGAAAGCTAATCTTGGGACGTATCAGGCTGAAGTCGGTGCGACGGCGCAGGACATTTTGGATGTTACGCAGCAACTCGCAATGCTGGGTTACATTCGGGACTACGCAGATTTGATCGATACGAACAAAAAGACCGTGTTTCAGATAAAAAACGCGATATATAATGGCGACGAGGATGAAGCGGTCGCTCCGTTTCCCGTGTTTCCGGCGGGAGCTTCGCCGTTTCCTCCTGTGGCCGGAATCCTTTCCCTTACCAAAAAGCGGAACCGTCGTTTCGAGAATGCGTCCGGATACAATAACGAGATTGTTGTTGCTCTTGGAATTATCGATGCGACACCGTCGGCTCCGACCAACCCATCGACCGTAAAGCCCGGCCTCGAAGCTTTCGCGGCGCAGACCGGCAATTTGTATACGATAGTTATCTCGAATCGCGCCGATTCGGATATGTGGGAACTGCACACGTCTCCAAAAGCCGTGACGAACTGGGCGTTCGCCGCCAGCGGCACCGGCAAATCCCCCGATATCACCGCCCCGCCGAGCACTCCGCCGGGCGAGCCTTATCAGCTGCAGTGTCGCATCCAGTTAAAAAAGAACAACCAAAATTACGGGCAGCTTTCAGACATCGTTTACGTGACAGTTAATCCGTAGACTGCGATTTGTTAGTTGCAAGTTATAGAAGCGAGGGCGTAAAGTCCAAAGTTAGTGTTACGCCCTCGCATCCACCCCAATAATAAAATGAAGAAAATCTTCCTCCTACTGGGTATCGGTTTTGTAATGTGCTCTCTGAATGATCTTGGCCATGCTCAGCCGGCTATTGAGTCGGATCTGAAAAGATTTGAGTTCGGCGGGCAGTTTACTTATCTTAGACGAACCGTTCCCGATGCGACTGCACTGGCCTTTCAGAATAACTATCCAGATCTACCCAGGACTCGGGAGCCTCATGTATCCGAATTTGGCCTAGGTGCCAGATTTACATACAACTTTACCGAAAATATCGCGGTTGAAGCTGAGTACAATTTTTTCCCGGAGGATAAGAGGGTTAGCGTGACAAACGGATTTCCGCCGATCCGTTATTATGAGCTGGGAGGAAAAAAGCATCAGACAGTCTTTGGGCCGAAAATAGGTTACCGCGGAAAAAAGATCGGCGTTTTTGGTAAACTCCGGCCCGGCTTTATACGACTTGATCGTTACCTGGTGATACAAACGTTAGTAACTACTCCGAACAGCTTCTCTATTTCAGCAAGAAACATGCCTGATTTGAGTTTCTTTAATATCGATGTTGGAGGAGTCTTTGAGTATTATCCGAGCCGAAGAACGGTTTTTCGAGTCGATGTTGGCGATACGATAATCCGCTATGGCAATAAGGCGCCAAAAGAAATAAATCCGAGTTTCACACGCCACAATTTACAAACAAATATCGGTTTCGGCTTCCGATTCTGAGCTCAATAAGTTTGCTTCTGATAATCAGGCGAAAGTCTTCTTAGATTTTCGACTGCTTTTGGCAATGTATCGAGAAGGTGGTCGATGTCTTCCGGCTGGTTTAGGCGGCTGAGGGAGAATCGGACGGCGGACCTCGCAAGATCTTCGTCGGATGCGGACGAGGGCGTCCGCGTTCCCAGGGCGCGGATGACGGGTGAGGGTTCCAGGGAGCCGGATGAGCAGGCGGAGCCGGTCGAGACGGCGATGCCTTGCATGTCGAGGTTGATGAGGAGGCCTTCGCCCTCGACGCCGTGGAAGGAGATGTTTGAGATGTTTGGGAGGCGGTGTTCGCGGTCGCCGTTGAAGGTGATGTCTGGAATCATCTCGCCTATGCGGTTTTCGAGCGAATCGCGGAGGTTGCGGAGTTTTGTAGCGTTGTCGATGAGTGAACCTTGAGCCATTTCGCAGGCTTTGCCGAGTGCGACGATCTGGGCGACGGGTTCGGTGCCGCCTCGCCTTTCTCTCTCCTGTCGTCCGCCGATGTTTTGCGGATGTAATCGGACTCCGCGCCTGACGTAGAGAGATCCGATGCCTTTTGGCGCATGGATCTTGTGGCCTGAGATCGAGAGCAGGTCGCAGCCGATCTCCTCAACATCCAATCGCATCTTGCCCGCCGCTTGAATAGCATCCGTGTGAAACCATAGCTTTCGCCCGCTTTCACGCAGCTTTCTCACCAAGCGACCGATCTCGGCAATCGGTTGCATCGTGCCTATCTCATTGTTTGCTGCCATAACGGAGATAAGAATTGTGTCGTTGGTGATCGCGGCTTCGACATCGCTCAATCGCACAATGCCGTCGTCATAGACTGGAAGATAAGTAACGCGAAAGTTCTGTTTTTCAAGGTCTTCGCATACGTTTTTGACGGCGGGATGTTCGATGGACGAGGTGATGATGTGGCCTAAACTCGCTCGCGAGAGAACCCCCTCGTCAGCCGAAGCGGCTGCCACCCCTCCTTCGTAGGGAGAGGAGCTTTTTGATGCCCGTGCCTCGATCAGCCCACGAATCGCGAGGTTGTTCGACTCAGTGCCTCCGGAGGTGAAGACGATCTCGTTCGGCCTCGCATTTAGCATGGCCGCAACCTGATGCCGTGCAGTGTCAACGGCTGAACGCGTCTGCTGGCCGAAGTAGTGAATGCTCGATGCGTTACCAAACTTATCGGTCAAATACGGCATCATCGCATCTAATACCTCAGGGTCGATCGGAGTCGTGGCGCTGTTATCGAGGTAAACTCTGCGGAACATACAGACATCTTAACGCGTTCAGTCTTATTGCTGAAATGCCCGAAAATAGGGTATGGTTGATGGTAGAGAATTGTAATTGGCGTGTCGAGATACGCCGATCTTATAAGAGATATCAAAATGGATTTTGCTACAAAAGAGATCTTCAAACGCTATGCGAGTATTTTGGTTGGAAAGCCGATCTCGCCTGTGTTTTTGAACATATTGGTTACGAGCGTTTGCGATATGCGGTGTACGCACTGCTTTTTTACGGAAGAGCTCGACGACCGGCCGCGTAAAAAGCTGCAGATGAAGACTGACGAGATAGCTAAGATTTCGGAAACGCTCGGTGGTAATTTGGGTGTTTTGGTTCTTGCGGGCGGCGAGCCGTTTACGCGAAAAGATCTGCCGCAGATCGTTCGTGCATTCTACGAAAACAACAAGCTCGACTCGGTATATCTGATGTCGAACGGCCAGATCCATCCGCGTATTTTCCCCGATGTCGCACAGATCATGGACGAATGTCCAAATCTGAACGTTAGCGTCGCCCTCGGTATCGACGGCATGAAAGACGCTCACGAAAAGATCCGCCGCAAAGAAGGAAGTTGGGACAAGGCCATCCACACTGCCCGCACTTTGCAGCAGATGAAGAAAGAGCAGTATCCAAAGCTCGACATTCAGACCTGTACGTGCGTGATGCATTCGAACGAGGAGACGATATTTGATTGGTATGATTTCCTCAAATACGACCTCAAACCGGACAAGGTGAATATCAACTATATTCGCCCGCCGTCAGCCGATCCGATCGAGCTGCAGTTTGACCACAAGCGTTATCAGCAGTTGTCGCAGATGATCCTTGAGGATACAAAGGACGCGACGTTAAAGAATAATTACGGCGGCGACTCGGGCTTTTTCAAGGCTGCAGTCGATATTTATATGCACGACCTCATCGCCAAAACGAAAGAGGAAAACAAGGCCCAGCTAAAATGCTACGCCGGAAGTGCCGGTGCCGTGATCTATGACAACGGTGCCCTTTCGTCGTGCGAGAACAAGTCTGACGTTCTGAATCTGCGTGATTACGATTGGAATTTTCAGGCCGCCTGGAGAACCGATGGAATGAAGGAACGCCGCATAGAAGCCGGAGCGGGCTGTTTCTGCACGCACGAATCGAACTGTTTCTACCCGTCGCTGCCGCTAAATCCCGGCCATTTGGTCAAGATCATCAAGCTCGAAGGCCAGATGAAGAAGGCTGCGAAGACCGCAGGATTTTCGGCAGCTCGGGAAGTTGCTTTGAAAGCTTAGGACTATGGCTAGTGAATTGACGTACATCGTCAATGGCTCGGGTGAACGTTTATTCGTTCAAATTCCCGTAAGGGATTGGGACAAATTGATGTCCGAACGGAAACGCCTGCTATGTGAGTCGAAATTCAAGAAGACACTGAAGCGGGCAATCGATGAATCTGAGCAGTTATTGTCTGGTGAGATTGAACCCGTTTTGTTCTGTGATTTTCTCAGTAGACTTCCGCCAACGGCTGTTTCTTTTTCACCGATAGACTAATAGAGTATGTTTACGTATAAAGCTACTTATAAATTCTTAGATAAAACGGTTCATGGTGAAGTCTTGGATTTTCCTGGTGTGATCACCTGCGGTCGTGACCTCGATGAAGCGAGATCTTTACTCGCTGGTGCCTTGGTCGATATGTCTGAGACAAGCCTAATGTTAGGTGAGACGTTGCCAACCCCCAATTCCTCGATATCCGATCCTGCTGCTGATCTTGAAGAGCCAATTCATCTGATCTTGAATGCTTCATCGCGTGTCAGTGTTGTTCCCGAGCCCGTTTATGAAGCGGCGTGACTTACTTCGGCATCTTGAAGAACATGGCTGCCGATTGTTAAGAGAGGGCGGTAGTCATTCGATTTGGGAGAATGAGACGACGCGAAGCCGGACCGCTATTCCGCGACATACTGAGATAAACGATTACACCGCGTCGAAAATATGTAAGCAGTTGGATATTCCACAGCCCAAATGACATCGAACACTCCAAAAATACTCATCATTTCCTCTGACACCGGTGGCGGTCATCGGTCGGCTGCGCTGACCATTTCAAATGGTATTCAGCGATTTTGGAAGGGTGAGTCGGCGGTGGTTCGCACGATAAAGGCGGTGGAGGAATCGCACCACCTTACTGAAAAGCTCGTAAATCTTTACAACTGGACCCTTAAGAACAAGCAGCATTGGATGAAGTATCTCTATTGGGTGATCAACAAGATCAGGCCCGAGACGAGGGAATTTGTCATGAAGCGGTGCATCGGCTATGTTCGAACACAGTTTGAGAAATGGTGTCCGCACATTGTTGTGAGCGTTCATCCGCTGACGCAACATATCTTTGCCCGCATCCTGAAGGAACTGAATCTCGCACATCAAGTGCCGCTCGTCACCGTCGTGACCGATCCGTGTTATGGATTCTGGAAAGGCTGGGCGTGTGACGAAGTTTCGCTTTATCTTGTGGCTAACGAAGATGCCAAACGCCAGCTTGTGGACTATGGAATCGTGCCTGACAAGATAAAGATCTCGGGAATGCCGGTCGATCCTAAGTTTCATGAGGTGAACGAGGCCGACGCTCAGATCGCTAGACGTGCGTATGGGCTCGATCCGGATAAGTTCACCGTGTTTGTAAACGCCGGCTGGGTTGGTGGCGGTAATATCCCGCAGATCTTCCGAGAATTTGCACGCGGCGAACTCGATGCCCAAGCCATCTTTCTGGCTGGCAAGAACGAAGAGCTGAGGCTCGAAGCGGAAGCTATTGCTAAGACCGCAAAGTTCCCGATAAAGGTCATTGGCTACTCGAACGAGATCGAAAAACTGATGCAGTCGGCAAATGTAATGGTTTCGAAGCTCGGTGGCCTGACAACCTTTGAAGCGTTAGCGTGTCGTCTGCCGATAATCGCTGATGCCACTACGCCGCCGATGCCGCAGGAAGCCGGAACCGTTACGATGCTCGAACAACGCGGTGCCGGAATGCTGCTCAAACGCAGTGTCGACATAGTCCCGACGATCAGGAATCTTGTCGCTGATACATCGCGATACTCCCTCATGAAGGCCGCGACCGAAGGGATGACGATGCCAAATTCGACTGAGTATATCATTCGTGAGATCAACGCGCTTTGGGTTCCCAATTCGCCAAATATCGTCCCCGCAAAGGCTGCGGCGTGACGAATATCGCGAATTCAACCAGTCTGACTTGTAACCAACCCGTGATTTCATTAACCTTTTCTTTTGCTATTTCGAACGCCAACGGAGTTACTGCTTGAGTCTTTTACTTGAAGGAAAACGTGCATTTGTGTCCGGCGGGACGCGTGGAATTGGTGCAGCTATCTGCGAGGTGTTCGCCCGCGAAGGTGCGGACGTCGCCTTTAACTATCATTCCCGCGAGGATCTCGCCGAGCAAGTAAAGCAAAAGATCGAGGCTCACGGCCGCCGTGCTTTGTCGTATAAGGTGTCGGTCACCGATCGAGTCGGTATGAAGCACATCGCACGTGAGATAAAAGAAGCGTGGGGTGCGATTAACATTCTCGTCAATAACGCGGCAGTGAATAAGCCGGATAATTTCGCGACAACCACCGATAGATCGTGGGATCATGTGGTTGATACTAATGTCGGCAGCCTGTTCGCGGTAACCAAACCTTTCTACAAGCAAATGATCCGCGAACGCGTCGGGTCGATCCTAAATATCACGTCGGTCGGAGCGATCCGCAGCTTACCGACCTCGGTCCACTACGCCACGTCGAAGGCCGCAATGATCGGCTTTACTAAATGCCTCGCGCGCGAAGCTTCAAATTTTGGCATCTCGGTCAACGCCATCGCCGCCGGTATCTTCGACACCGATCTCGGTCAAACTCTGCCCGAACGCCTGCTCCAAATGCACGATTTCTGGGTAGCCAAAGGCCGCGTCGGCCGTCCCGAAGAGCTCGCCGAATACGCCGCCTTCATGACCAGCGATAGAAACAGCTTTATGAGCGGCGAGGTTGTTATTGTGGACGGCGGGGCGATCACTTAGCGTCGGTTCGCTATCAAGCGAACGCTTGATCCAGCCGCAGACATCAAAACTATTTTTCCAATCTCTCCTTCGCGCGTTCAATGAATACCCTCACCATCTCGGCGAAGCGTGTTGTCATTTCGTTACTGATGACGGCTTCGCCTGCCATTCCGGCGAGGAAGTGGAGTTCGCGGCCGGATTTGCGGCGGAGTTCGACGGCCTGTGAGAAGTGAACGAGCGTTTTATCTTTTGCCTTTTCGAGAAAGTCGGCGCTGTATCGAAGGAAGTTTTGGGCTTCGGCGGCGATCGGTGTCCATTCGATACGGTCGTCGGACTGCTCAGCGAGTTCGATCGAGAAGCTTTGTAGCATCGCCCCGACAAAGGGTATTTCGGCCTGTATCTTCAAATGAGCGACACCCTTTGCGTCAGTGTGGATCTGTTCGACGCCGGGCATCATGTCGGCGAAGTTCGCGATGTTGCCAAAAAACTCGCGTACCCGTTCGATGCCCGATGCGATCTCGATGTCGTTTGAATAGCCGGCTTTTACTGTGAACATATTCAGTTATCAGTGGTCAGTAGTCAGAGGGAAATCGTTCCAATAAGCTAGCATTGTACCAAATGGATCGCATCACCGAGAAAATGTGTCCGAGATGTACGTCCCAGAGATTGAAGGGTTGGGATGAAATGTCCGACGAACAAAAGATGCTTGCCGAACGCCTACCCAGCTCAGCCACGACAAGTATGGCAAAACGCAAAAAGCACCGCTTTTGTACGCGGTGCTGGTTTGAAGATAGCGATGAAGATCGCCGTCAAATTTTGGTCTGAGCTTCATCCGCCGGATGTTGTTGCCATAACGTCATCAAAATCGCCCACCTTACGCTGCGAGGGATGTCCTACTGCGGTTTGACAGTTAGGTATATCGTCTGACCCCGGCGTGAGATGAGGAGCAGTACGGGGCGTTCACCTGAGGCGGCAAGGGCGGCCTGGACGTCGGCTATCGAGTTTACCTGTTTTTTATTTATCTCAAGGATACAGTCGCCTCGGGCGACGCCTTCTTCGGCCGCTGGGCCGTCAGGGTCGACCTCGGTCACGACCATGCCTTCCTTATCGGAGTCGAGACTAAGCTGTTTGGCGATCTGCGGCGTGACCGGTTCGAGGCTTAGGCCGAGTTTGCCGCTTTGGTTTTGCGGTCCGGGAGCATCTTCGTCGCCAGTGGGACGCGGGCCACGAGCATTTTCAGTGTCGAACTCGTCGAGGGTCACGTCCAACGGGACCTCTTTGCCGTCGCGAAGCACCGTTAGCTTGATCGTCGTTCCCGGGGCGGTTCCGGCTACCTTGTTTCGCAGTACATTACTGTCCTCGATCTTTTCGCCGTTGATGGCCAGGATCAAGTCGTTTCGCTTCACGCCGCCCTTGTCAGCGGCACTCCCGTTGCGGACGTTGCTGACGATGACGCCGCTGCGTTGCTCGAGCTCAAGCGATTTGGCGAGTTCGTCCGTTACGTTCTGGATATTTACTCCAAGCATGCCCCGCCGAACTTTGCCGTCTTTTAAGAGCTGCTCCATGACGGATTTGGCCATATTCGACGGGATCGAGAATGCGATGCCGATGTTTCCACCGCCAACACCGCCTGAGAGGATTTGCGAATTGATGCCGATC
>JANNWQ010000101.1:0-7070 GCA_031408595.1 Acidobacteriota bacterium
TTGAATAACTGCCCGGTTTGGCGTCGTATTGCCGCCCATGAATAAGGCGATGCCCAGTATGCCGTCGTTTCCGACCACACCGATCTCGGCCGTATTGCCGTTTTCCATTATGTAGAGCAACGATACGATCGCGGTCGTCGGGAAATAGGCATAGTCCAGCTTGTCGCCCGACTCGTACAAAACCTTGCCGAGCGGCAGATCGACGGGCTCAAGATGGCGTACTAAGCGCTCCAATTCATCCTTCGGCAGAGAGTCCAGCAGAAAGTTTTTACGCGCATCAGTGGTGTTTACCGCAGTAGCCATAGTTCGCTGATTAGTGAATAAGACTAATCAGAATTTTATGAAAGACAAGCTGACTCTATCACAAATAAGATATTTATATGTGCGTAATCGCACAATTCTTTTTAAAATCCGGATACGCACTTAATATGGCTTTTCGACCCATCACGAAGCTTGACCTGCAAAAGCCTTTTTGCGATTGTGTAGTGCGGGACGAGAGCAGTATATTTATCGAAATGTGTGTTATCGCACATTATGTTGCTTTCCGGGGCTGTATAGTTGTGACGTTCAACCTCCCGACGACTCAGCAAAGGAGAATTATGCCCTATCCGAAGTACGATCCGAACGCGCCGATCGAGAACCGGTTTCTGGCTGCTTTGCCGCCTGAGGAGCTTGACTGCATTCTACCAAAGCTCGAAGAGGTTGAACTAGAGTTTGGCGACAAGATCTACGAACGCGGCGGCGAGATCGATTATGTGTACTTTCCGACCGGCAGTCTCTTTTCGCTACTTGCGGTCGGGCCGGACGAATTAACGCTTGAGATGGGTGTCGTTGGCCGCGAGGGAATGGCCGGATATCCGGTGTTTATTGAGGACAGTATTTCGGACTTTCGGGTGATCGTACTGGGCAGCGGCAAGGCGAAGCGGATGACGACCGCAGACTTTGTGTTTGAATCCAAGCGTAATGAGACGCTGCGACAAATGATGTTACAGTTTGGAAGGCTCAGATTTGCGCAGGCTTCGCTGGCGTCGGCTTGCCATCGTTTTCACGGCGTCGAGAAACGGCTTGTCCGCTGGCTGCTGATGACCAGCGACCGGCTGCAAAACAGCGAGATCCCCGTGACGAACACTTTTCTCTCGTACATCCTCGGCCTGAGCCCCAAAGAGGCAACCGACGCCGTTGACATCCTCAAGAAACGTGAACTGGTCCGCTATAGCAAAGACCGTTTTGAGATCATCGACCGCCCAAACCTGCTGGCCGCCGCCTGTAACTGCTACACATTAATACGCAACGAAGAAAATAGTTATCCGGTCCCGGTCTAACTCATTTTTTCGTAGTCAGGATGGGATTTCGAAATAACCTGGTAACATTCGCAGGCAATGGATTTCAGGCCTTTTAGATCAAGGATCGAGAGTTTGCCCCGGTTATAGCTGATCAGGCCGTCATCATGAAAGATTCTCGCCGCTTTATTGACCGCTTCGCGCCGGACGCCGACCATATTCGATAAAAACTCCTGCGTGATCTGAAATTCGCCCGTCCTCATCCGGTCGTGCGTCATCAACAGCCAGCGAGCCATGCGGGAGTTGATAGGATGAAAACGATTGCAAGCCGCCGACTGAGCCGTCTGAGTCATCAGCGAATACGTGAAAAGTTTCAGTATTCGCGACATTTCGTCACCGGATGCACATTCCTTGATAAAGTCATCCGCCGCCATTCGCAAAGCCACACCTTCGCCCTGAACGAGTGCGAGATTATTTGACGTGCTTACGCCCAAAAACACTGGTAGCCCAAGCATTCCCTCGCTGCCGACAATGCCGACCTCGAGTGTCGTCTGCTCCTCGACAGCGGATAGTAGCGACACGATCCCGCTCTCGGGAAAATAGACGTGGTTGATCGTGGCCCCCGTTTTGTAGATCGTCGTGCCGTACTTCAGCTCTACCCGTTCAAGTTTCTTATAGCAATGCTCATAGTCTTTGTCGGGCAGAGCCGCGAGCAGATAATTGGTGGATCTTTTAGTTTCGGTCTTTTTAGTGTCGGGCATAGAAAATCTCCTCAGCATCATAATTTTCCGGAACACGTTGGCTAAAACGATCCCGGTGTCGAATGACGGCTACCAAATACTTAATCCAAATATAAGATGAAATTAAATATAT
This sequence comes from Acidobacteriota bacterium, assembly GCA_031408595.1. Taxonomy (GTDB): domain Bacteria; phylum Acidobacteriota; class Blastocatellia; order Pyrinomonadales; family Pyrinomonadaceae; genus OLB17. The sequence goes on from JANNWQ010000101.1 coordinate 2,154, forward strand.
GTTTGTGCGTTACCGTACCGAGGAAATTAAAGTGTCGGGAAGCCTCTGAAAGAGACGGATGTAATAGCGTCGAGTGAAACCTGACGTCAAAGAGTCCGCGCGCGATAGGGCCTTCGCCGTGGCCAAAAGCGGCACCGGAAAATCAATCGACGTCACAATGCCGCTATATTCGCCGTCCGCGCCGAGACAATGCAGGTGCGAATACAATTAATAAAGAACGACCTACATTACGGCCCGCCGTCGGACATCGTTTTAGTCACAATTAATCCGTAGAAGGAGTACACTGGTTTCGTCGGCTCTTTAAACTTCACCCGAAGTGAGACTTGCCGATAAGAGGGTTGCGGTGTGGGAGACGCAACCCTCGCTTTTTTTAAAATCCTTGTGTGCGGTACCGCACCGACGGCCTATCCTCGATCAGCCAATATAAGGTTAAGCAATTTTTACGAATCGAATTCAACTTAGGAGTTGAACTATGGAAAAGACTTCCCCGGAATATATTTTTGCGGTAGAACCCGTCGATACCCGGCAATCGACATCGGAGGGTGACAGTTCGACGCCCCGTAAAGTCGCCGAATCAGGATCGGCTGTGCTCTGGCTTGAGTGCGAACGGACCGGCGATATCTACTACCGCCTCATGCGCGAATGGATCGAGTCGAAACAGGCTGCAACAAAGCTGAAGACATGTTACGCCGCCGCCGTCGAATACCGTACAAGCCTCGACCGCTTTATCGCACACCCCGAAGAAAGCAACGCTCGTAATCTGCGAACTGCCATCGAATATCGATCCTTACTCGAACGCTCGATAGCTCTGATCGCCCCGAGAGAGACGTGGCCGCAGAGCCCGGCACGGCTAAGGCATCAGCTTCACACCAGTCTGACCGATTAACGCGGACTTTTTCTTGACTGGCTTTCCTTCCTTTTCTGAAAACATTCTTACACGGTATTGCAGCGAACATTCAGGCAATAACGGGTCGGGTTAAATCTTAATCATAGAATATTTATCAAAAAGGGTAGGGATAGAGAAATGGAACAAGTTGCCCGTCAAACCATCATACGAACGTACCAGCAACCGCTAGCATGGACGGCCAGATCACGTGTATCTCCGACAATATTCCAACGTTTGAACACGAACGATAACGATGCCGTGGCAGATTTCATAAAGGCATACGGAAACGAGATCTGGGAATTTTCAATCCGGCACACGCGCTCCCCGCATGAGGCCGAGACACTTTCGCAGGAAATATTCAAAGACATCTGGAGCTTTGCTGACAGGAATGGCAACAATGTCAGTTCGTCCGAGAACCTCGTCGTCAAACATATAGCCGTTCGCTGTCTCATCAAGCACAAATGGCAAGCGATGACGCGATTTTGACGGCTTTAGAAGGCTCTCGGAAATAATTTTTCATTATGTGTGATAACGCACAGACCGGACAGTGTTGGAATGTTCAAATAAAAATTAAGCCCGAGTCAGTGGACCGAAAAAGCTGAGTGTCACTCCAAAGAAATGCACTCATATAACACGCCCTGTGTTAGCAAATTCTCAATGACGACGGCCGATTGACAACGTCATTGCACAAGCTGATCGCGACGCGCGATGTGGAAGGACGATCTATTTTTGGAAACATAGATCGTCCTTCGTTTTTCCCGGGCTCGAACGGAAGTTTTTTATACGGCAGGAGGTTATGTATGCAGCTGATCAAGTTTTCGATGTACTACTTCAAATTACAGATGACCGTTGCCTTTGGCCTCTACCGGACATCTCTGCCGATGGACATCGGCTGGCGATGGCGTTTTTGGCAGCACCGGCATTATGCGACTCATCCGAGGCTTCATCATTAAGGAGGCCAGGTTATGAATAACGCAGCGAGACAATTCGTAATCGAGACCTATCGTCGGCCCTATGGCTCGGCAAGACGTGCAGCGGTCGTGTTAAGGCCACGCTCAGATCCATTTGAAACGTTTATCGCTGATCTGGCACGACGATTTACCAATTCTCCCGAAGAGGCCGAGGCCGCTATAAAGGAGATGAACGCAGACATCGAGCTTTGTGCCCTCTCCGACACGCCGCAACCTACGGCCGAGGGCCGTCTGGTCTCGGGAATAGCGCTTCGGCGATTAATAAAGTCTCTCCAGTAATGCCCGAATGTATCTGTCGATGATGAATAGATAGTAACAATTGGGCGTGTGCAGTAGGGACGGACGGGATTTCATAAAATTTATCCTACGCCCGTCCGTCCCCGTACTGCTTTTTTGAAAACTAGTGAGGTAAAGACAGTGAATACGAAAAGATCCCCGTTTGAGAATAATGGAAACGCGGCCACTCCCCGACCGCTCCAGAGTCAGACCGAATATGACGCACGTGCCGATTGGGAAGAGTGTAGTCTCGCCGGCGACATATATTACCGGGCCATTAGCGCGTGGATGGCGTCGCGACAGACGGTCGGCAGGGTATATGACATTTACATGACCGGCGTGCGGTACGAGGCGGCTCTCGACCGGTTTCTGGCACAGTCGCTCAGTTCACCGATAACCGTAGAGTCGCGGCTCAATTGCGAAGGAGCCAGACTGTATAAAACTCTATTGGCAAAAGAGATCGACTATCTGGCGGGCAAGTTAAACACGGCGTCGGAAAACGAGCCAGCCCTCGAAGTGATCGAACCATGGCCGCCCGTAGTGCCAATATCACCTGTTCGGCCTGCGCAGATAGTCTCGGACGTTACGTTGGCTTTTCGGGAAAAGATGGCTGCCTAAGGGTCAGTGAACGGCGGCTGACATCACTTTTAGCTCAATTGTGCGGTGATTCAGACAGGCCGATTCGACGAGATTAACCACTTCCGCTTCGGTACTATCTTGTTTGGCACGCCCGGCGTTGCGGATCTCGGAGACGACGAGGAATTTGGCTTTTTCGAGCATTGTCTGCTCGCGGAATGAGAGTTTTTTGTCAAAGCTGAGATAGGTCAGCTTCTTGAGCACATCAGCCGCAGCGAAGACATCGCCCGAGTGCAGTTTTTCAAAGAATTCTTTAGATCGCGTCTTCCAGTCGTCGGAGCATGGTTCGAAATCGGCGGCGAGTTCGTCTATAAGCTTGCGACACTGCGAGGGCGTGATCAGTGGCCTCAGGCCGATGTTGTCGGCCTTGCCCTCGGGCACAAAGATCGTCGAATTGTCGCCGAGCACCCGCAAATTATAACCATTAAGCGAAGTCTCGCCAATTGTCCGTTCGCGGCGCTCCTCGACCAGGCAAACGCCCTGATTCGGATAAGCAACTTTCTGTCCAATAACGAGATCCATAACCGAACTCCTTTCCCCAAAACTGCTGGGTCAAATGAACTGGTCGGGAAGTTCAAACAACGTCTTCCGGACAAACACTTAGGCGGTGATTTAACGTTAGTGTAGCACGGTTTTGAGTTGGTGGGGAAGTTAAATCTTTCTGCGAAATCAGCATCGATTGTGTCCCAGCAAACAGAAGAATAAATTAACCACAGATGAACACAGATCAACACAGATAAGAATCGTCCTAATCTGTGTCCATCTGTGTTTATCTGTGGTTAATTACTCTTGGTACGACTATCTTGTCGGCAGTTCGATCTTGAAGGTTGTTCCGATGCCGAGTTCCGAGACGAGCGTGACTTCGCCGCCGTTGAGTTTGGCGAGGTGTTTGACGATGGCGAGGCCGAGGCCGGTGCCGCCGAGGTCGCGCGAACGTGCTCGGTCGGTGCGGTAAAAGCGTTCGAAGATGCGGCCCGTGTGCTCGGGCAAGATACCTTCGCCGGTGTCGGCGACGTAGATATTGTCGAAGCCTGCCGAGTGTTCGAGCGAGACGGTGACGCTGCCGCCTAGGCGATTAAATTTGATGGCGTTGTCGATCAGGTTCGTGAGCATTTGCTCTAGCCGAACGCTGTCGCACGAGATCGTAGCATTCTCCGCGACCTTGTTATGCAGCGTGACCTCGCGGCCCTCGGCCTTCGACGACAACGCGGCCATCACATCGGCGACGGGGGTGTGGAGCTTGACCTCGCGGATATCGATCGAGACCTGGCCTGATTCGATCAGCGAAAGCTCGAGAATATCCGCGATCAGGCTGCTCATCCGCTCGGCGTTGCGGCGGATGACGCCGAGGAATCGCATGTTGTTTTCCTCGTCCTCGAGAGCACCGTTCTCGAGCGTCTCGACGAAGGCAAGGATCGAAGTGAGCGGTGTGCGGAGTTCGTGTGAGATGTTTGAGAGGAATTCCTGCCGAACGAGTTCGAGCCGGTCGATCTGCGTGGTCTCATAGAAAAATCCGATAGCAAAGGCAGCTCCATCCAGTTCGATCGGCGCAACGTGAACGTCAAATTTGCGACGCTCACCACGCATCAGTTCGAGCCGCACGTCCGACGAAGCCTGCGTCGTGATCGCCTTGCGATACGCCTCGTGCAGATCCAGATCGCGAAGCACCTCGCTGAGCCGTTTGCTCTCAATATCCAGCCCGTCACGCCCAAACGCCACCGCCGCCGGCACGTTGCAATACGCAATGCTCATGCCCCGATCCACCACCAAAACACACTCCCGCGTCGTGTCGAGGATCTTCTGCAAGATCTGATTCGACATCGTCGTCGCCGACTCTGTGACGGTGGAGATCATAATGAGGATCGTGCTTGAGAAAGAAGGAATTCAAACAGGATAGACAGGATAGACAGGATATTTGGATCAAAAGCTAAGGGATCTGATTCAACCAATCCTGTTCATCCTGTATATCCTGTTAAATTTCTTCTCTGCCTTAAAAAACATCTACTTACACCCAATAAAACGATAGCCGACGCCGACGACGGTTTCAATGCAGGAGCCGCATTCGTCTAGTTTTTGGCGCAATCGGCGGATGTGTACGTCGAGCGTTCGCGTGTCGCCAAAGTAGCTGTAGCCCCAGACATTGTCGAG
>JANNWQ010000102.1:0-1927 GCA_031408595.1 Acidobacteriota bacterium
AACGAACAATTTCGCGCCGCAATGAGCCGCTTTGCGAGCGGTGTCACCGTTATCACGACGCGTGATGTAAATGGCCATGCCCACGGCATCACGGTCAGTGCATTCTGTTCGCTCTCTGCTGAACCGCCGCTGATACTCGCCTGCATTCACAAAGAGACTGGTAGCCACCAAGCGTTTATCGAGCGACAGGCTTTCGTCGTACACATCCTGGCCGAGCATCAACGTCACGTTTCGGAGCAGTTTGCTTTGCCGATAGATGACAAATTCGAAGGTATTCCGCCGCTACAATCGAGTGATGGACTACCCGTGATCGAAGGTTCGCTTGTCACGCTCGAGTGCGAGATGGTAAATACCTACGACGGCGGCGACCACACCATCCTGATCGGAAAGATCATCTCCGCCGAGGTCCTCGATGATAAACCGCTGATCTATTTTCACGGCGATTATCGCGAGATCGCGCATTAGCCATTCTTTGATACAATTGTTTTTCCGTCCTACCCCTCGCTTTTTGCATCTTAAATAGACTCTCCGAATTTTACGTATGAAGCTAAAACTACTGTTTGTGATAAGTGTATTTGCCGTTGCGACCGCTTCGGCACAATCGCCCTCGAAGATCATCTCTCAGGCCAACAAAGCACTCGGCAGCGAAAAAGCGTTGAAAGCGATCAGTTCGACGGTACAAACCGGAAAGATTACGCGCTTGTCGGACAACGCTACCGGTTCGTACTCAACGTTCGCGTCGGGCGGTTCATTTTACGGCAGCCGGTACGACCTCAACGGGTTTGAGTCCGCGTTTGGCTATAACGGTAAATCGGGCTGGGCCAGAGATTCGCGAAATGGGCTCCGCACGATCACCGGCGGAGCGGGCCGTGACCTCCAGGCCGAAGCGCTGTTCAGAAATACACGTTGGCTCAAGGTAAAGAATGAAAAAGCCAAACTTACGTCCGGCGGGACAGCGATGGTTGGTGGCAAGCAAGCGAACATAGTGCTTATGACGACCGCCAAGGCCGTTCGGTTAAAGCTGTATTTCGATGCCGCGTCCGGTGTTCTTGTTCGTGAGGACATCCCGCAGGGCGAAGGTGTTAAGTCATTTGAATATTCTGATTACCGACCTTTTAACGGTGTCCAGACGCCATTTGCGATCAAGTCAACTGTCGGTGGTGAGACATATGAGATCAAGCTCGACGATGTGAGATACAACGTGTCGGTCGCAAAATCGACATACGATTTCCCCGTTGTTTCGAGCGACCCGCTGCCGATTATCCCGACGCTGCTCGACGAGATCCGAGTTAACGCAGAGAAGATCGACGCGATCCTTGAGAATTATAGCTACACCGAAACCCGGATCGAACGCGACCTAAACAAGAACGGCGACCTCATTGAAAAAGAATCGGAAAAGAGATCACTGACGTTCTACAAGGGCTATCGGATTACGAGGACGATCGAGAAGAATGGTAAACCACTATCGCCGTCCGATCAGGCTAAAGAGGACAAGGACGCGGAAAAGCAGGTTTCCGAGATCGAGGAACGGATCGCCGAAAAAATGAAGAAGCAGATCGCTCAACGTGACACTGGTGCGGGAAAGACCGGACAGCCAAATGGCGAAGGCCAGCGCATCACGATCGCCGATGCACTGCGGGGTTCGTTGCTTGTCAATCCCCGCCGCGAGCGTTTTGGCGGCCGCGATGTCATTGTCTTTGACTACGAACCTAACCCCGCATTTAAGCCGAAAACTCGAAACGAGAAGCTTTTTGCGATCTGCAACGGGGCAGTTTGGGTCGATAATGCGACGAAGCAGATCGTCCGACTTGATGCCACATTGACCGGCGATATGGGCAATTTTTTGGCGAAAGCAAAACGCGGCGCCTCGTTTAGTATTGAAAACGAACTAGTCAATAACGAGATATGGCTGCCGTCTCGGGCGGAT
>JANNWQ010000103.1:0-9789 GCA_031408595.1 Acidobacteriota bacterium
GGGCGTTGTTGGCTGGGCCGTGTGATCCAATGGCTTGCCGGGCGGACCTCGAGCATTGACTCGTTGTACGAAAGGCTGATCGCGAGATCTTTTGCGTACTGTTCGCGTGCCTTTTCGCGGAGCTTTTTCCAAGGGTCTTTCGGCTCCCACCCAACCGACGATGCATATCTGCCGAGGTCTTCCATACGTTGCAGGAAGTGTAACGGGTGTTGCGACGATTGTCAAGTGTTTTATTTGTGAAACGTGACGATGCGAAAAGACGGCGTTGAGCAATTCAACGACGTCACAGATTAAAAAGACTTTATTACTATCTCGTCGGAGCCGCAGGTGCCGCCGGAGCTGCCGCCGGGGCGGAGACTTCGACGTTGATCTTCTGCGCGGCCGGTGCGGTCAGCTTCTTTAATGCACCGCTGTAATACAACGCACCGACGATCATTCCGACGATGATTATGAAGGCGATCGCCCAGATGGCGTTAGAGCCTGTGCTCTCGCCGCCATTGCCGTTTGTCACCAATACTTCTTTTTCAACCACAATTTTATCCATATATTATAAATCCTCCTATCTAAAATGATATTCGAGGCGGCGAACGCTCGTATGTACCGTTCCATACATTAGGATATGCCTAAAAAAGTACGTCCGGCGGTGCTCCAGGGATCGGCTCGGGGAAGGACGGCGGCGGGTCTTCGACGGGAGCCGGTTCGGTGTCGGGTTCGAGCGGCGGATCGGTCACCGGATACGGGTCAGGCGTTGGTGGCGGATCGGGAATTCCCTCGGGCTCGGTCGGATTTGGGGCGTTGGGAACTTCCGGGTGCGTGACCGGATCCTTCGGCGTCTCTGGTCCTAGATCGTTTATTTGGTTCATAAATATTCTCCTTAACAAGAGCCTACATTCACGCGGCGGATGCGTATGTATCCAATCGAACATACGGCAAACGTCCTGCGGACTAACATTCGATTGGTATCTACCAAAGGAGAAACATTATGTCAGTACCAAATAAAGACGAAGTCGAAGGTAAATGGGAACAGGCGAAAGGCTGGGTAAAGGACAAGGCCGGCGAGGCCACGGGCAACGAACGCCTCGAGGCCGAGGGCGAGGCACAAAACGCTGCGGGCCACGGTCAGGAATCGTGGGGTAAGGTCAAAAGCGGAGTCGGCGATGCCGTCGATGCAGTCGGCGAAGCAGTTAGCAACGTCGGGAAGAAATTGGACAAATAGTTCACACAGAAAGGCTCCACGGAGGAGCCTTCTTAATGTCTAATTAAGCGTACGGCTCTGTTACGAACCGCAGATCTCGTCGATCGCTTCCGAATATTTTTCGTCGATGACGTTGCGTTTGATCTTGAGCGTTGGGGTCATTTCGCCTTTGTCGATGGAGAATTCGCGGGGAAGCAGGTAGACGCGTTTGACGCGTTCGTAGTCGGAGAGTTCGCGGGTGAGTTCGACGGCGTCTTGTTGCACTCGCTTGATGAAGTGCGGATTTTCGCAAAGTTCTTCGCGGGTGCCTTCCGTCGGGACACCGTTCGCTTTCATCTCTTCTTTGAGAGCGTCCCAATCGGGTACTATCAACGCGCCGACCTGTTTGCGGCCCGAGCCGACGACGAGCGGCTGCGAAACGAGCGGGCTTTGCTTTAACAAACTCTCGACCTGCAGCGGTGCGACGTATTTACCGTTTGAGAGCTTGAACAGGTCTTTGATGCGGTCAGTGATGAAAAAATGCCCGTCCGAATCGACGTAGCCGACATCGCCCGTGTGGTAAAAGCCATCGGCGTCGATCGCAGCGGCTGTCGCCTCGGGATTGTTGTAATAGCCCTGCATGACGTTGCGGCCGCGAACGAGGACTTCGCTGTCCTTGTCGGCGATCTTCATTTCGATGCCTTCGAACGCCGTGCCGATCGATCCGACCTTATTGTCGTCAGGACGGTTGGCGCACGTCACACAGGCCTCGGTCATGCCGTAGCCTTGCAGGATCGGAATCCCCGCCGCCCAGAATGCGTAACTTAGCTTTTTGCTCAGCGGAGCACCGCCCGAAACGAAGAACCGCAGATGCCCACCGACGCCTTCGCGCCATTTTGAGAAGACAAGGCGACTTGCGACCGCGTGTTTCGCCGCAAGCGATGCCGTGACGCGACCGTGATTGTCTTTTGCCGCCCAATACTCCTGTCCGACGCCGAGTGACCAATCAAAGAGCTTTGTCTTAAGACCACCCGCGGCCTTCCCTTTCTTGACGATCTTGTGATAAACCTGCTCAAAAAGCCTCGGGACGGCGGTCATGATCGTCGGCTTGACCTCTTGCAAATGCGATGCGATCTGGTCGAAGGCAGAACAGTAATGGATCGACACCCCGTTCGCACAGAGCACGTAAAAAACGGTGCGTTCGAATATGTGCGAGAGCGGCAAGACGGCGAGACTGCGGTCGGTAGATTTGATCGGCAGGCTTTTTGATACCGCGACGATGTTCGAGACGAAATTGTCGTGCGTGAGCATCACGCCTTTCGGTTCGCCGGTCGTGCCTGAAGTGTAGATTATGGTTGCTAAGTCATTCGGATCGATCTCTGCGAGCGAACGCTCCACAATGTCGGCATCGATCTTTCGGTGTGCATCGCCTTTTGCCTCGACATCTGCCAGCGTGATCGACCGTCCGTCATCGGCTTTTTCAGCGGCATCAAAAAAGATCAGTTTCTCAAGCTGCTCGACGCTATGGATCGCATTTTCAGCGTGTTTCCAAAGCTTTTTGCCCGAGATGAAGAGCATCTTGGCACCGGAATTTTCGAGGATAAATCTTATTTGCTCGACCGCCTGTGTCGTGTAGATCGGAACATTTACCGCACGCAGGCTGAGGATAGCGAGGTCGACGAATGACCACTCGGGACGATTCTCGGAGATGATCGCAACGCGGTCGCCCGCCTTAACGCCCATTGCGGCGAGGCCCATGGCGATACGTTTTACACGCTCGACGACCTCCTTGCCGTTGATATAATTCCACGCATCGTTGATCTTGAAAGCAAGAGCGTCACTCTTGTTGTGCCGCGTGAACGACTCAAAGCAATAATGCGGTATCGTCTGCGGGATGTTCTCGAAACCTATTAAATTCTCAGCGATCATGAATACCCGGTGCGTCAAGCGGCGTTTTTCGCAATTGCTTATTCTTGCAAATAGGCGATTTCAAGTCCAATCGGCCTTAAGGCAATATCATCACCGCAGCCTCGCCTCGCACAGTGACCTCGCCGTGCTGATTGGTGCATACAGTGTCGAGAATGACGATGCCCTTGCTTTCGCGGATGGATTTGACGGTGCCGGTCGCGGTGATCGTATCGCCAATAAATGTCGGAGCGGTAAATTTCATCGTCTGTGAAAGATAGACGATCTTGCGTTCGCGGAATTCATTTCCGAGCACTGCTGAGATCAATGCACCGCTCAACGCCCCATGCGCGATACGCCGTCCAAACTGCGTCTTCGCAGCAAATTCTTCATCGAGATGAATAGGGTTGTGATCGCCCGAAACCTCTGCAAAGGCACGTATCAATTCATCCGTGATCTCACGCGTCGTGGCGAATCGATCGCCGACTTTAATATCCATTTAGTTTTCTGTCCGGCGGCGACGGCGGCGGCGCGCAGTTTCACGGCTTCCGCCAAAGTAAGCCAATATTGCCACGATCAAGTGGGCCGCAAACCAGATGTTGTCATATCCAAGATTTTGATAGATATAGATCAAGATCAATATTCTCGGGAAGAAAGCGCCTAGCACAATATCAGCCCATTGCGGCACCGCGTTCGTCGGGAACAACTGCGGAAACATCACGAGATAGACCAACATGACCAACCTCGGGAAAAAGAGCGAAAATAGCAAAAAGTAGAAGTCCATAATTTTTTTGGCGTTCTTCAATAGATACTACGCCGTTTCGACAACAATGTTAAAAACGATGTTCCACCTGTTCCATGTGTTCCACCGTTCCACGCGCGAAACATGGAACACACGTTTCACGTCCAGTAATTCCTATCGAGCGAGCGGTAATTGATCGCTTCGCTGATATGGTTCGACAGAACATTTTCGCTGCCTTCGAGATCGGCGATGGTGCGAGAGACCTTTAGGATGCGGTCGTGGGCACGGGCTGAGAGGCCTTGGCGCTGCATCGCCTTTTCAAGAAGCATCTCGCTGTCGGCGTCGAGTTCGCAGAATTTGCGTATCTGCTTGGGCGACATCGCCGAATTTGAATACACCCCATCACCGTTCAATCTTGCAAGTTGAATCTCGCGAGCCTTTATCACGCGTTCGCGAACCGTGTCCGAACTATCTCCCGCAGGCACATCGCGTCCACGTAACTCGTTGAACTTTACGGCCGGTACGTCGATATGAATATCAATACGATCCATCAGCGGTCCCGAGATCTTGCCGACGTAACGCTGGATCTGTATCGGCGAGCACTTGCACTCGCGGCTGGAGCCAAAATATCCGCACGGGCAGGGATTCATTGACGCGACCAACGTGAAATTTGCCGGAAAGGTCAGCGACGAAGCTGCACGGGAGATCGTCACTGACTTATCTTCCATCGGCTGTCTCAGGACTTCCAACACACTGCGGTCGAACTCTGGCAACTCGTCGAGAAACAACACGCCGAGATGTGCCAGCGAGACCTCACCCGGCTTCGGGATAGAGCCGCCGCCGATCAGCCCGGCTTGCGAGACGGTATGATGTGGCGATTTGAACGGGCGCTCGATCACCAAACCTGACTTCCCTGTCAGCCCTGCGACTGAGTGGATCTTTGTTATCTCTAACGCTTCTTCAAATTCCAGCGGAGGCAAGATCGTCGGCAGACGTTTCGCGAGCATCGTCTTGCCCGATCCCGGCGGGCCGATGAAAAGAATATTGTGTCCGCCGGCACTTGCGACCTCGAGAGCACGCTTTGCCGTTTGCTGGCCTCGCACCTCGTTAAAATCAAAACGATATTTGTTCTCGCGTTCTTTGAATTCTACGATATCGAGTTTGAGCGGTGAAACGCTCGTCGGCTGCCCGGAGTCAAGATCTTGAACAAGATTCGCAGCCTGCCGTAAACTGCTGACCGGAAAGACGTTGACACCCTGTACGACCGCCGCTTCACGCGCGTTTTCCTCGGGAACCAGAATATTCGTAATTCCATTATCACGGGCCGCCAATGCTATCGACAGTGCTCCTCGTATCGGCCGCACACGCCCGTCGAGCGATAATTCGCCCACGCTCAGCGTATTCTCGATCGCCTGTCCGTTGGTCAGATCGCCATTGGCCCCAAGAATTCCGAGCGCGCTCGGCAGGTCGAAACTGGCCCCTTCTTTACGCACATCGGCCGGAGCGAGATTGACCGTTATCTTCTGTATCGGGAAGAAATATCCGCTATTATTGATCGCCGCACGAATGCGCTCACGCGACTCGCGGACAGCCGTATCCGGCAGCCCGACGATCGTGATATTTGGCGACTGGTCATTCTCCGCCGCCTGACGCAGATTCACCTCGATGTCCACGAGAAGAGCGTCGATGCCGTACACGGCCGCGGACCGCATTAGGAAGATCATAAGTTCCGATTTTATCGAGAAAATATTTGAAGAAAGTCTATATTATTTTTGTTTGAAAAGGAAAAATTGGGCACCTTAGCCGATCTTTCTTTCTTGCGGTACTTTGCGAACTTTGCGTTCTTTGCGTGGAAAACTGAACTTCTCACGCAAAGGCCGCTAAGTTCGCCAAGCCCCGCAAAGTATGACACCCGCACTCATGCCTTCTGGTTTCGGCTTTGAAACACGCCCGTAAGATGGTAATTTCAACCGTGTAAAGTGATGAAAGAGTTAACCCGCAATATTGTCGTTTTTGTTTTGCTCGCGGTCGCCATGTCTGCCCTCACGGGTTGCGGGGATACGTCGGCCAACACGTCTGCCACTAATTCCGCCATCAAACCGTCGGCGAATTCTTTGAGCAAATCGGCAGGCTATCCAAAGCTCGTCAGCTCTCTAGCCGACGCGGAATTGGAGCTGATCGAAGGCGGTAAATTCAAGATCTCGGAAAAGAAAGGCAAGGTGCTGATGCTCAATATCTGGGGCACTTGGTGCGGCCCGTGTCGGCAGGAGATGCCGCATCTTGTCGAGATGCAGACTAAATATAAAGATCAGGGATTTGAAGTGATCGGCCTGAACATCGGCAGCTATGAAGGCACGCCGGAGAGCAACGAGGACATTCTGAAATTCGCGGGCGAGATGAAGCTAAATTACACCCTGGCTCGCAGCACACGGCAGACTACGGGAGTTTTCTACGCCATCACCAAACAGCAAGTCGTCCCGCAAACAATGCTAGTCGACCGCGAAGGCCACGTCCGCGGTATCTTCGTAGGCGGCGGCCAGCGGATATTTGACTCGATGAAGGACAATCTTGCAAAGCTGATGGCGGAGTAGCGATTAGCGATCTTCGTCGCGGAGCAACTCGACGCCGACCTTTGGCTCCACAAGAATAGTTTTAAAACTCGCCAGACTCACCAATCCCGGTGCGGCCCTTTTAGGCTTATTAACAAATTTTCTTTGCGTGTATCGAACAGCCGCCTTTGGGTGTTCGCGAGCATCGCTGTAAAAAGCAGCAAGTTCTGCGGCCTCGACCAGAGTTCGGTCCGGCACCGGATTTCTGCCCTGACCGCGAATAACAACATGCGAACCCGGATAATCGGCCGCGTGCAGCCATGTGTCGAGAGATTTGGCGATGCGAAACGTTAGGAAATCATTGTCCTTCGCCTTCTTACCAACCAATATCTCGATCCCGTCCGATGAGGCAAACCGCCTTGCACCTTTAAATTCGATCTTGTCCTTCTTTTTCGGCGGTTTTGTCTTGATCAGTTGCCGCGGCCGCGTAAACGAAGCTAGCGTTTCCTCGTCCAGTTCGCTAACTGCCTTGTCGATCACGGCGATCTTCGCACGTGATTGGGTGATCGCAACTTCGGCAGCGGCGATGCGCTCGGCGATAACTCGTTTGCCGTTTCTCGCTTTCGTATAACGGCGAAAGTACGATTCGGCGATCTCGCTCAGAGACAGATTCGATTCGCCCTGGATTGCGAGCTGCGGTGCAGTCTCGTCGAAATAATCTGTGACAGTTACCAGATCGCCTTTTCGTATCGCATTGTTAGTATTGGCAAGCAGCAGATCGCCGTACCGTTTCCAGCGGTCGGCATCGCCGTGCCTTTCGAGATCGCCGTTGAGGTTGTCGATGAGTTTCCGGCTCTTGCGGATCTCGTTTTCGACCTTGATGCGAGCCTTCGCGGCCAATTCGGCGATGCGTTCCCGCTGCTGGCTCTCTTTTGGCGATTCGTCGTTCATTGTTGCTAGTCTAGTTCACACAAGAAAAAGCCCAAAGACGCGAACGTCTTTGGGCCAGAGATCCATTAAACTACTTCGATCCCTAAAACTCTCTTACGAGGATCGTCCCCGATACCAGATCGTGGGCCGCTCGCTTCTCGTCGTTAAAAAACATAGTCACAAAGCCTACTCCGGCAAACCCAAGCGAGATAATGAACAAGAACGAACTGATGGCCGCCTGATGAAGCGACGGATATTCATTCTCGATCGCATCGACAAGCTCGAGCGAAAACAGACGCATTCCCATCGTCTTGCCAAAAAACCCAACACAAACCGTCATGTATATGAACATCACGATCGCCCACGTCACCACAAGCGTAATCCCGCCCCGCGCCGTGAACCAATCGCCCCGCGAGAATGCGACGGGCGAGAGGATCAACATGGTCGCGAACGAGCCAATGATCAGATCGAATAATCCAGCCCCAAATCTCATTGAGAATGGAGCGAGATCGTCGATCTCAGTCGTATAGCCATTCGTCTCGTCGTCGACGATCGAGTCGCTTTCGGCCTTTATGCGGATACGTTTGATCTCGGCAAACTCACTGCTCAGCTCTCCAGACGTTGCGATACGCGGTTCGACCGGTTCGTAAATGTCGATCTTGGTGGGTTCGACTTTCTTCATCACCGGCACACCGAGCGGCGGCAGCTTGTTTGTATCACGTTTTGCCACGACCGGCGTATCGGTCGGCATCACAAGACGCGGCTTTTGCATCGCAGGAGATTGCGTTGTCGAGGTGCCGGTGCCCGTTGGCGAAACAACTCCGAACGGCCGCAGAGGAAAGGCCTTTGCCGCCATGGGTTTTTTGGGCTCAACGGCTGGTTCGAGGAAAGTTTTTCGTGACTCCTCGATCCTGCGCAATGCGTTTGCCACACGTAAATCTGCAATTACGGCGATTGGCTCGGGGACACGAATCGGTTCCGCTTTCAACGCCGCTCCGCCATTGGTAGGAAATGTATGCCCAAGGTCACCCGAATTTCCCTTTCTCGCCTGAACTGCATTCTGCATCTGCAGACGCCATTCCGGCAGCGATGTGCTCTTCGCCTGAAAGCCAACAAGCGTCGGACTGGTCTTCGGTGCGACAAGCTCCGCTGTCTGTACTTTAAGTGCGGGAGCCGCAGCCTGCGACGCCATCATTGCGGGACGAGGAGCAAGCGGCTTGAGCTCTACGACCGGAGTAGACGCAGCTACGGCGGGCTGGCTTCTCAATGGCACTCCCTGAGTGATCTTTGTCTGAAGCTCCTCACGGACGCTGTCGTCCTTCATAGCTCCGCACGATGGGCAGATGGAAAGTGTTTCGGCTAAACTCCGAGCGCAGACGGGGCAATTCATAGGCGTCCTCGAGTTAACTGGATTGAAGTTTGAACGTGCTATCCTTAAAAGCTAAGCAAGTGTATCAACATATACTTTAAGCAGTCAACCCTAAAGCGCAGGGAAATTTGACTTTTCTCATCCTTCACAAAAATGTTAACCAGATTGTGGAAAATCTTAAGCGCTTTTGTGGAAAACTATTCTAGAGTGGTTGGCGCCCCGCAAATCCATCGTCGATCTCATGCCACCAAGCGATCTCATCGCCCTCGCCGAATTTCCAGCAAAGGTAAACTACGCGATCGCCCCGCATGCTTGGAAAATCGATCAATCCGGTCGTATGATCTTTTATCTCAACGCCGGCCTCGTGTATCTCAGTCGTTAGCTTGCCGATCTTGTACAGTGTGTTGACATAATCCGTGCCGCCTTCCATACCGCCGCCAAAATCGGACGCACCCGCCGCAGCTCGGGCATCCGAACGGTAGCCGTCGAGCCGCTCGTATAGATCGCGGATCGCCATCATTTTCGGCTCTATGACCGCGAGCAGGGCGTTTGCTTCGTCGAGAGTGAACACCTTCATCTTATTTAGGCCCCATTGATTCGCCGATCTCGTCGGGTGGGAGAAACGACGGTATATCGTACTCGCCGCTTTGCGTACCGTCTTTTCGAATAAGATCTGCAATATCGCCGAGATCGATAAAGAAATCACCTACGTCGATAAGTCTCGGGGCAGTATTCGAACGAAAGCCTGCGATCTCGACTCGACAGCCTTTATACGCGACGGCGTTAATTGCGTAAACGAAGTCCTCGTCACCCGAGACCAGCACCGCTGTGTCATAACGACCGGCGAGGCTCAGCATATCGACGGCGATCTCGACATCGAGATTTGCCTTGCGCGTACCGTCAATAAAGGTCTTTAGCTCTTTCTGCACCACGCGAAAGCCGTTTCGTCGCATCCACAGCAGAAACCCCTGCTGCCGCTCGGCGCCGATCGGCGCGCTCTGATCGCCCTCAGCGCGCCCCCTTCCACAGCTCGCTCGCTGCGGCGATCACCACCTCGTCCATCAGCGGCCGGGCTGGGCCCACCTTCCCCGAGATCCCGTTGACCATCACGCTGAAGCAC
>JANNWQ010000104.1:0-10531 GCA_031408595.1 Acidobacteriota bacterium
TCGACAAAATAACCTCCCCCGCCTTCGCCGCCTGTGGCAATATCTCCCAGTTGGGTTTTTTAGGATCGTTGATCGGCGCGAACCAGACGGCGGGATAGGAAGTACGCTTTATTTGGGCATTACATACCGCTCCTGTGAGCAACAGAAGAGTGCAAAGGAATAGTAATTTGCGTGATTTTGTCACGACCTACGCATCCCCCGGTATAAAAGAAGAGTCCCGCCTAATATCGATAAGAACAGTCCGACCACTCCAGTGAGTAACGGATAAAGAAGTGGATAGAAAATAGTAGGCCAGTAGCTTAGAACCTGAGACCGAAAACCCAGCGGCTCTGGATGCACAAATACCGCCAATACGGTTCGGTAAACAGGTTCACTGCGGTCGGCGTAGCTAAACCACTCTTCCGTTACCGCTCCATCGGGCTGAACGAATAACACTCGGTAACGTAGATCGTCGGGATACCTTTCGCCATCGACGCGTTGAATTATCGCCAACCGCTCGCTTAAGCTCTGACGGTCCTTTAGATTCAGTAGTGCAACCGATCCGGTGACGGATGTCGAGCCGTTGTAGACCTTGACATCAACGGGCGATGGCAGCGAAAAGTCGTTGCCATCTATCGTTGTGCTGACCGGTGATTTGAAATGTGCAGTTTCGTCTTTTGGTAGATTTGCAGCGGGTTCTAAGTTAACCGAAACTACAGCTCGATGACCGTTGAAGTCACCACTCTTGTAATCATAATTCTCGCCGGTATTTTGAGACACCTCATATCGATCATAGGCATAATGGCGGAGCCACAGCTCTACGCCCATTAAATATAGCGGATATGCGGAGAGCAATAACAAAACTAGGCCAATGACGAATGTCTTTTTCATACCGTCTCGTCGCCTTTCAACTCAGCAAGCATCTCGCCCAGCTTCTCGAGTTTATCGAGCGGGAGTTCGCGGAGGGTGGTTTGGATGTCGTTTTTCTGTTTGGTGAGGGTGCGGAGGGCGTGGGTGTCGTGGACAACGGTTTTGCCGTCCTCGCGCCAGTCGAAAAGGTCGTTCGCCTTGCGGTAGCTCAACATTTTGCTTTACTGGTAATCAACCAATCTCAATCCGTCGATAAATCTGAAATCCTTTTTGTTAATGGTTCCGAGATTAATATTGTTTACGAGAGCTGTCGCGGCAATCAGAGCGTCGGGCATTCTCAGTCGATGGCTAAGGCAATACTTCGTGACAAGAGACGACGCTTTTTTCGATATTTCTTCTTCAATTTGGATGATCTCAAAGGTTGCAAGCAGTCGTTGGATCTCCGCGAAATGTTGCTTATCGCGACTGCCATAAAGCAACTCTATCTCGGTAACGACACTTATCACGAACTCGTCTCGTTCCGAGGTCGCCTCCAGCCAAATTGCGGCCACCTCGTCACCTCGCGAATACTGGATCAGAATATCGGAATCAACGAGAATCATCGCGTTTCAAACGGTTCCATTCGGGGCCTTCGCGAAGCCTTCTTACCCAAGCGGCTCCACCATCTTTCATATCCTCACGATCTTTCCACATACCAAAGAATGGTTCATCGCGAAACGAACGCTTTGACGGTTTTCGTTCTCTTTCCTCGTTGTCCCTCACATCTTCGCGGTCAGCCCACACTCCCACAAACGGCTCATCACGTAGTGGAACCTTCTTGGCACGGTCTCGTACGGACCGCTTCGCCTCGTTACGAAACGCGTCGATAATCTTTGCAATCTGCAGCTTGACCTCGTTTGGCAAACCGGGGATTTCTTTTATGAGTTCTTCGTTTGTCATAACGATTTCAGAATACAGCGATTTCTATAAAATTAACAGCATTTTAAATGATAGTGGTCACGATCTCGCGGATACTACGCTGCAATTCGCGGTCGTCCGTGATGGGTGAGCAGATGGCGACTTCGGCGGCGGCGATGGGCGAGATGCCTTTTGCGATTAGTTGCGCGGCGTAGATGAGCAGGCGGGTTGAGACGCCTTCTTCGAGGCCGTGTCCGCGCAAGTTTCTAACCTTTTGGCCTATTTTTACCAGATCGGCGGCGGTCGATTCGTCGATGCCGCCTTCTTTAGCGACGATCTGGGTCTCAGCGTCGGCATCAGGGTAATCAAATTCCATTGCGACGAAGCGTTGCCGCGTGGATTGTTTGAGATCTTTGAGTATCGACTGATAGCCCGGATTGTACGAGACGACGAGCATGAATTCCTCGGGAGCCTCGATCACGGTGCCGCGTTTTTCGATCGGCAGACGGCGGCGGTCGTCGGTGAGCGGGTGGATGATAACGACGGTGTCTTTGCGAGCCTCGACAACCTCGTCGAGGTAACAGATCGCACCTGCACGCACGGCGGAGGTCAGCGGGCCATCGTGCCAGACTGTTTCTTCACCTTCTAAGAGAAATCTGCCGACGAGATCGGTCGAGGAAAGGTCTTCGTGACAGGCGACAGTGATAAGCGGGCGGTTCAGACGGTGCGCCATGTATTCGACAAACCGCGTCTTGCCACAGCCCGTCGGGCCTTTGAGCATAGCTGGCAATTTCGCCGCAAACGCCGCTTCGAAAAGCTCGACCTCTTGCCCCACAGGCAGATAAAACGGCTCGTCTTTTACCTTATACTTCTCGACCGCAAGTTCCATTTTGACGATAGTTTAACAAATGGTCGCGAACTATCCACTACTCACTAACAACTATCCCCTGAAGAATAGGAATTTCCCTTACTTCAGGGAATCGTTGTTAGTGAATAGTTTAGATCTTGAATTTGTTCCAGTCGCCCCAGATAGCAAATGTCGCTCCGGCGCCCTGCAGATTTACAAAGAGCGTCTTGCCGTCCGGCGAGAAGGTCGAGCCGGCAAATTCGCTTCGCGGAGATTCCGTGCTCACATTCTTTGCGAACGTAGCCATCTGTCCCTTTGGCGTGAGGATTCGCATGAAATTTTTCGATTCCATTCCCGGATAGTCGCCGTCTTCGCAGACAAAGAGCAAGTCGCTTTTGGGTCGCATGCAGATGTTATCGGGCATGTAGAGAACGTCTTTATTGGGCGATTCGAATAGCAGTGTGAGAAAGCCGCCGTTCCGATCTTTGCGTTCGTACCGCCAGATCTGACCGCCTTTTGAGTCGCCGCCGCTCGTGGATGTAAAGTAGATCTTGCCGTCGCGATCGGCACAGCAGCCCTCGAGACGGTTAAAGGTCGTACCGCCCTTTGCCTTGCCCTGTTTGAAAACGGCCATCGGATCTACATCAGCCTCGGCCGGGTCCGGGTTATCGATGGTGACCCAAGTTGCCTCGAGCCTTGCACCAACCTTCTGACCGCTTCTTGTATCAAGATCGGGCTTACCAGTGACCATCAACATTTGAAGTGTACCGCCCTCGGCGAGTCGCTTATTCTGGCTCGGGACGAAACGATAGAATCCGCACGGATTATAGTCTTCGGTAAGATAGACAACCCCTTTCTTATCGACCGCGATCGCCTCGTGCGTGAATCGCCCCATCGCTTTTAATGGAACCGGAACAACAGCGCTATTGGCAGCTGCGGGAACCTCAAAGCAATAGCCGTGTGGTTTTGGAAAGCCGCCGGTCTTGGTGCCTCGCGAACTCGTTCGCACGGTCGGGCCAAGAGTTGTCTCCTCGCAAGTCACCCAGCTTCCCCATGGCGTCGGGCCGCCGGCACAGTTGATCATCGTACCCGACAAGCTGACAAAATCGCGGATGACGGTCTTTGTTTTCGGATCGATAACGAGCGTTGTCGTGCCGCCACCTGCCATTTCGTCGTAATGGTTTACGGTGCCGATACCCGCTCCTTCTTTCGGGACGCTGCCGTGGCTGACCTCATGGTTGCGAACGATCCGAAGCTGATCCTTGACCTTAAAGGTCCACATGCCGTCGTGCGCCGCGGGCGTCGGGCGGCCATCGGACATAATGCCCTTAACGCGGCCAATGACGTTGTATTCAAATCCTTTCGGCAACGAGAGTAGAGTCTCGCCTGTGTTCTTCGCGGCCGTAGGCGCGAGATCGCCAAACCCGACCGCTCGAAAGGCATTTGGCCTCGGATCATCGGCCAACGCCAACGCCCGATTACCAAGCGACGAACACGCCAATGCCAATCCGCCCGAAAAATATGCGAGATCTCGTAAAAAGCTACGTCTGTCGATTACCATTTCTACCTCGATAGCTCCACGATAACTGCCGCGTGATAAAATTTCAAAAGTATGTCGGGATCGATGACACAAGACGTTAATATTGTTCAGGCCGAAAGTGCGTCGCAAATAGACGATGCCCGCACTATTTTTCGCGAATACGAGGCCTGGATCGACCTTGACTTATGTTTTCAGGGTTTCGAGGCCGAGCTTGCGGCTTTGCCGGGAAAATACGCTATACCAGATGGTCGTTTGCTGCTCGCTTACGTAGATGACCGCCTCGCCGGTTGCATAGCGATGCGTAAACTCGATGACCGAATTTGTGAGATGAAGCGGCTCTTTGTACGCAACGATTTTCGCGGTTTACGTATCGGCATCAGCTTGATCGAACGCCTCATCGCCGACGCCCGCGAGATCGGCTACGCAAAAATGTGGCTCGATACCTTTCCGCCCAAAATGGGCAAAGCCGTGAGCCTTTACGAAACTCACGGCTTTGTCGAAATACCGCCGTACTCCGAAAATCCGCACAGCGAAGTGCTTTTCATGGAACTCACGCTCTGACTACTGATACTGCGGCCCGCCAAAACCATAGGAAGTCGGCGGTGGCGGAGACATATTAAATTGCTGTTCCAGGTGCGGGAATACCATTCGATACGCAAATGCTCCGGCGATGTACAGGATCGGGATTGAGATAAGAAAAACGCCAAGGCAGAGCATCAAGATACCGACCAGCACGATGGGGATCATAAGCAAAAAATAAACAAGCAGGCCGCCGATATTGCTCATCGCTGCTCGTGCGCTAAGCTTTATCGCATCTACCGCTCCCATATCGTGCTCAATAATCAGCGGGATCGCGAAAAAGAAGACCGCCCACCAGAGGAAGGAAAAGATCATAAAAACAACGAAAAGCACGATGAAAACTATCATCAAGCCGCTCGAGATCGCAAAATCGCGACCAGAGGCCTGAAAGAACTGAAAATCATCCATGCCGCGTCCGCCCAAACCAAGCTCGGCAAAGCGAACACCATACTGGACGATCTGAACGATTATGCCGGGAATCGACTGGATCAACCCGACAACCATCAGTGGCACAAACTTCTCAAACCCCTTGAACATCATCCCGAAATCGACGCTCTCGCCGCGCATATCACGCAAGACAACGTAGTAAACGCCGCCCATCAACGGACCCATAATGAAGATGTTCACGCACGGGATACATCCGGTTAGTATGATCGCGATCAGCGAGATCCCGAGATACATACCATACTTCGCCTTCAGCAGCTCCCACGCGTTGCTGACGCATTCACCCGCACTTATTGCACCTGGTACAAATTGGATATTGGTCATAATGATTTTGTAGATAATAGCGTATCGGCGTCACGATGCAAACAAAAAACCGCCCGAATCGTGTGTCGACTCGGGCGGCTTCGTTTCTATTCGTAAAAGGCTACGGCATTGGCTTGCGAGGGATCCTCTCTTCCATCATCGCAGATTGATAAACGAACATCGCCAGAACGATTGACATCTGTTTCATGTCGTCGGCCTGGATCCGGTCGAAACTGTCCATGTTTGAGTGGTGAGTTCGCGTCGAGTATTCGACAGGATCCTGAATGAACTGGAAGCCTGGCAGTCCGACTGCGTCGAAAGCGAGATGATCCGTACCGCCTGTGTTCGCGGGCGTGAGCGTATAGGCGCTCATGTCGGTATCTTTGCTCGGATCAAAATCGGCTTTCCACCATTTCGGATCGCGAAACGCCGCCAGCCACTGCTTAAAGATAGGCTGTACCGCGTCATTGCCCTGTAGATAAACACCGCGGATCTTGCCGGTACCGTTGTCGATGTTGTAATAGGCCGAGAATTTATCGTACGCCGGGAGTTTCGTAAGCGGCTGCTGAGCCTGTCCGCCGCCGCCGCCAGGGCCACCGCCGGTTGTCCCGTCGCCACGATAGCCGAAATGCTTCCGTACGTACGCACGCGAACCCAGCAATCCCTGCTCTTCGCCCGACCACAATGCCACGCGGATCGTGCGGCGCGGTTTTAGGCCAGAGGCTTGGATCAAACGAACAGCTTCCATCATCACCGCACACCCCGCAGCATTGTCGGTCGCGCCGGTGCCGCCGTGCCACGAATCGAGATGGCCACCGAGCATGACGACCTCATCTGCCTTATCTGAGCCCGGAATCTCGGAGATCGTGTTGTAGGCATTCAAGTCTTCGTCCTGAAATTCAACCGCGAGATCAACCGTCATCGTGACTTTCTGCCCGGCCTCGAGCATTCGAATCACGCGGTTATAATGCTCGACTGCCGCGCTGATTTGGATAGGAACATTCGCCCCTTTTGTACGAACATTCGTCGGCGGTTGGCCCGGCGTTGGTGTCGCAGGCGCCACAGCTTGTGCTCCCTGGACAAAGATGGTTCCGCCATCACCCTTGGACGCTGTGTCGATAAGAACCGCTGCTCCTTCATCCGAAAGAAAACGCGATCGTTGGGCACCGAAATTCGGGCCCGTCGGGGCTGTTGCTCCTTGCGGCCGCGGAGCAGCCGGATCAGGAGCGTTCGCCATGTCAAGCAATTCCTTGTCGGTAAATCGCTTGCCGGGCGCGTCCATCCAAGCTTTGACCTCGCGCATCGCGCCGACCAGCACGATCTTGCCTTTCAGTTTGCCCCTGTATTTTTCGAGGTCTTCTGCCTTTGTCGCGTTAAAGTAAACGACTTCGCCCGTGTAAGCCCCGCCAGCAGGTTTCAAAGTGTCCGTGCCGGGCGACCACGCCTTCGGATATGAAAGGAATGGAAATGATGTCAGGCCATCGACCATTGCTGTGTACCGTTTAAGCGTCCAACCGCGTCCGAACGGGCCCCACGACTCAAGATGTGAATTCTGAAGTCCCCAACTTGCCAGCGTATCGCGGGTCCACTCGTTAGCACGTTTCATTCCGGGCGAACCGGTCAAACGCGGGCCGTTGACGTCGGTCATGAAGTTCATGGTCTTCATTACCTGTGAACGATTCAAGCCCTCGTCCCTAATCTTGTCGAAGACATCCTTCGGCGCTTCGTAGATCTTTGGTGCTGTCTGGCCGAACGCGAGCGTCGGCAACAGCATGGCGTGAAGAAGGGCCACGCCTAAAACTTTGCGTTTCAACATATATTTCTCCTGCAAATTTGTATTGAATCTGTATGACGAGATTTAGTTATTTATATCACAGAACACTGCCCGACCGGCGCACAGATGCTCGCTGTTGAAAGCGTTTTGTGTAAAGAATTGTAAATCTATTGACGAGCTAATCTAGATGGTTGACCAGGTAAGCGTAAATGCCGGCGGGACATTTTTGAGGACCAGCGGACTGCGGCGTGATTTGCCGTATCGGTTCTTGAGAAATTCGCGGAGCTTTATGGCCGGCGGCAGAAAATAACCGTGAGCGTACTGGAAGATCCGAAGCTCACAACCCTCGTCCATAAACCGTGTTATATCGGCGAGCACAGCTTCGCTTACCTCTTTAGGCAGCGAGACAAAGGGAAGACAGCACACCAGATAACGGACTTTTCCTAAGCCCAATCCTTGATGGATCGAGTAAGCATCAGCGGCGTTTCCCTGAATGATGTTCATGTCAGGGAAGTTGCTGTTCAGTGCTTTCACAAGATCGCCATCGATCTCGATACCTAAGTAGGAATCGCGGCTCGGGATCGCATCGCGGAGAAATTTTGTGATCGCACCCGTGCCGACACCGAGTTCGAGAACGATATTGTGATCATCCGGGAAAATACCCTGAAGCATTTCGGCCGCAAGCTCGGGCGAGCTGGGCGCGATTGCCCCGACCTTCATCGGATTTTTAATAAATGCTTGTAGGAATTGGAGATTTTCGTTCATTTAGACACTTGTCACGCCGGAACAGTTTCATCCCGTTTTATGTCGGACGTGATGTTCGTATTGTCGAGCGCTATTTTATAGGTACATTGCTCATTTTGGCAATGCTGAGCGCCCCGTTTTCCTTCACCGACCGATATTCCTCGCAGTTCTCTTGGCAGGCGCCTTTTTGGCCGGGGACCTGGTCTTCTTTGTAAACGCGTCCGGCACCTCGGCTACGATCAGCTCCTTTACCCGATCCAGCGTTAGAGCTGCGGCCTCTTCGGCAGTTGCACGTGTGCCGTCGGCTTTTTTCGGGATATAAATGATCTTTTTGCCGAATTTAATGATCGGGCCCCAGCGGGCATTTTCTAGCGATATCTTTTCTTCTTCCCAACGCTGTATGTAACGGTTCGTTTCTTTGTTGACCTTTGCTTCGATGAGTTCGTTCATCTCAGCCTGGGTCAGTTTCTCAAAGTCGTAACGCCGCGGCACGTTGATGAACAAACCGTCCCATTTTATAAAAGGCCCGAAGCGTCCTGTTCCTTTGGTGATCGGTTTGGAGTCGTACTCACCGACCGGCGCGTCCGCGATCTGTTTAGCCTTGATAAACTCGATCGCCTTTTCGGTGTCCACCGTCGCCAGGTCGGTGCCGCGGGGGATGGAAATGAATTCGTCGCCCCATTTTACATACGGCCCGAAGCGGCCAATGTTCACGGACAGTTCCTTGCCATCATAGCTGCCCATCGCGTCCTGAAGCCTAAATAGTGCAAGAGCTTCTTCAAACGTTATGGTCTCGATGCTCTGTCCCGGCGGGACCTTGGCAAATCTCGGCTTCTCCTCTTCCGAGGCACTGCCGATCTGGATAATCGGGCCGTAGCGAGCCATGCGGGCAACGACCGGTTTGCCGCTTTCGGGGTCGGTGCCAAGTATCCTTTCGCCCTTTACACGCTCTGCAGTTTCGAGGGTGTTATCGACGTCCTTTTTGAAAGGGCCGTAAAACTCCTCGAGCATGTCGTTCCACTGCAGCTTCCCGTCGGCTACATCGTCGAATTCTTTCTCGATCTTGGCCGTGAAGCCATAATCCATGATCGCGTCAAAATATTGCTTGAGAAAATCCGTCACCACAAGCCCGAGGTCGGTCGGGAACAGTTTTGATTTTTCTGCACCGGTATTCTCAAACTCTTCTCTTTTGGTGATGAGATCATCTTTTAACACCAGTACTCGATAAGCTCTCGGCGTACCTTCTTTATCTCTCTTTTCTACGTACTCTCTTTTCTGTATCGTAGAAATTGTCGGTGCGTAAGTTGATGGGCGGCCGATGCCAAGCTCTTCTAGTTTCTTAACCAGAGATGCTTCTGTATATCTCGGCTGAGGACGACTGAACCGTTCAGTTGCTCGCAGTTCAGACAGCGGCATTGATTGCCCGACGGTCATCGGTGGCAGAAGGCCTTCTGATGATTCTTCCGCCTCGTCTTCGTCTTTATCTTCTTGATAAACCTTCAGGAATCCGTCGAATTTCAACACTTCTCCCGAAGCTGTCAGTTCTTCTTTATTCGTAGAGATCTCTATCTTAACCGTTGTTTTTTCTAACTCGGCATCCGCCATCTGCGAGGCCATGGTTCGCTTCCAGATCAGCTCGTACAATCTCTGCCATTCTTCGTCCGGGATCGTTGTGGTACCCGTGTACGTCGGGCGGATTGCCTCGTGAGCTTCCTGTGCGGATTCGTTCTTGTTCTTGAACTTGCGGAACTGTTGATATCTATCACCGTAGAGACTACTAACCGTCTGCGTGATGTCGGCCAGAGCTGTACCGCTCAGGCTTACGCTGTCCGTTCGCATATACGTAATGTGGCCGTTCTCGTAAAGCTTCTGTGCGATCTGCATCGTTCTGGCCACACCGTAGCCCAGTTTTCTTGATGCTTCCTGTTGCAGCGTCGAGGTGGTAAAAGGCGGTGACGGAGTACGTTTACCGGGTTTCACCTTTATATCGGTCACTTTGTAGTTAGCACCGGTACAACTCTTCAAAAACGTTTCGGCGTCTTCGGCATTGTTCTGTTTTCTGCCTTCGGCCTTGAATATTACTTGTTTTCCCGTTATGTCATCGGCGAAAAATAACCCTTCGATCTTGAAATGACTTTCCTGCTCGAATGAGTTGATCTCACGTTCCCGGTCGGCGATCAGGCGAACCGCTACACTCTGCACTCGGCCGGCACTAAGATTTTTATTGCTCGTACTGATCTTGCGCCAAAGCACAGGGCTTAATTCAAAACCGACGATGCGATCCAGCACCCGTCGAGCCTGCTGCGCCATTACCAGGTTCATATTCACCGTGCGTGGATTCTTTACAGCAGCTTCGATCGCGGGTTTAGTGATCTCGTGAAACACGATCCGTTTGGTCGTTATCGGGTCGAGACCCAGGACTTCGCAAAGATGCCAGCTTATAGCCTCACCCTCACGGTCTTCGTCTGTTGCGAGCCATACTTCGTCCGACTTCTTTGCCAGAGACTTCAGTTCATTAACGACCTTCCGTTTTTCTTCCGAAACTATGTAGCGG
>JANNWQ010000105.1:0-2946 GCA_031408595.1 Acidobacteriota bacterium
AGAACTGATAATAAAATCAGACTTATTATCACTTATTAGTTATCAGTTTTCAGTTATTCCGGAAGCTTTCGCCTTTAGGTTCTTTTCGGTTTCGAGAATATGGCGCGTCGTTTGGATCACGGTGTCGGGATTAAGTGAAATGGAATTGATGCCGCGCTGGACGAGGAACTCGGCAAATTCGGGATAGTCTGACGGAGCCTGGCCGCAGATGCCGATCTTTTTGCCGCATCGAATCGCGGCTTCGATGGCCATGGCGACCATTTTTTCGACGGCTCCGTTTCGCTCGTCAAAAAGGTGTGCGACCATCTCGCTGTCGCGATCGAGGCCGAGAGCGAGTTGGGTCAGGTCGTTCGAACCGATCGAGTAGCCGTCGAAAACCTGGAGGAATTCGTCGGCAAACACGACATTCGCCGGCAATTCGCACATGGCGTAGATCTCAAGCTCATTCTCGCCCTGCACGAGGCCGTGCTCGGCCATTAGGGCGATGACCTTTTCGCCTTCCTCGACGGTGCGGCAGAACGGGATCATCGGTTTGATATTCGTCAGGCCCATGTCCTCGCGGGCACGCTGGAGTGCGAGGCATTCCAGACGAAAACCGGCTTTGTAGCGGTCATCATAGTATCTCGACGCCCCGCGAAAACCGATCATCGGATTTTCCTCGATAGGTTCAAATTCCTTACCGCCGATGAGCATCGCGTATTCGTTCGATTTGAAATCGGACATACGAACGATCACCGGTTTCGGATAAAATGCAGCGGCGATGCGGCCGACGCCTTCGGAGAGTGAACGAACAAAAAACTCTTTCGGGTCTTCCTCGAGAACGCGTTTTGAGATCGTCTCGATGTCCGCACTGTTCTTGAGATTCGGATAATTGACGAGAGCCATCGGGTGGATGCCGATGTGGTTATTGATGATGAATTCGAGCCGGGCGAGGCCGACGCCGTCGTTTGGCAGCCGCGAGACGGCAAACGCGTGGTCGGGGTCGCCGACATTCATCATTATCTGCGTTTTGGGACGTTCGCTGTCGGTGATCTTTTGTTTCTCGACCTTGAATTCGATGTTGCCGTAGTAAATGTTGCCGCGTTCGCCCTCGGCGCAAGAGACGGTGATCGGCGAGCCCTGCTTCACTTTTTCGGTGCCGTTACCGGTGCCGACGATGCACGGAATGCCGAGTTCGCGACTGATGATCGCACTGTGACAGGTACGGCCGCCGCGGTCGGTGACAATAGCCGAAGCACGCTTCATGATCGGTTCCCAGGCCGGGTCGGTCATCGAGGTGACGAGGATCTCGCCTTGTTTGAATGTGTTCAGCTTTGCCGAATCGAGCATGACATGAGCCGTGCCCTGGCCGATCTTTTCACCGACGGCGACGCCGGAAACGAGCGGTGCTCCGTGGATGCCGGTCAGCTTGTAGTTCTCGATGTAATTAGTCGTGTTGCGTGCGTGGATCGTTTCGGGACGTGCCTGCAGAATAAACAGTTCGCCCGTGATGCCGTCCTTTGCCCACTCGATATCCATCGGCTGGCTTTTCCCGGCTAGTTTAGAATAGTGGTCCTCGATCTTGCACGCCCACGTTGCCAGCTCAAGCACTTCGAACCCGGCGAGACACATCCGGTTTCGCTGCGTCTCGACAACATCGCGAACCTGCGTTCCGGTACCGTCATCAGCGAAGACCATCTTCACTTCTTTGACACCGAGTTTGCGTGTGACGATCGGGCGAAAGCCCTGCTTGAGCGTTGGTTTGAAGACGATCCATTCGTCCGGCGTCGCCATCCCTTGCACGACCGCTTCGCCGAGTCCCCAGGCACCGTTTATGACGACAACATCTCGAAAGCCGCTCTCCGTATCCAGCGTAAACATCACGCCCGAACACGCGATATCGCTACGGACCATCGGCTGGATCCCGATCGAGAGGGCGACATCGAAATGGTCAAAACCTTTTGCAGTGCGGTATGAGATGGCCCGGTCGGTCCAGAGCGAGGCGTAGCATTCGTGGCAGGCTTCGATGATGCGTTCGTGGCCGCGAACATTTAGGATGGTGTCCTGCTGGCCGGCAAACGATGCGTCGGGAAGGTCTTCGGCAGTTGCACTCGATCGAACGGCGACCTCGAACGCTTTCTTTCCGATTCGTTCACCGAGTCGAGCGTGTGCATCGAAGACCGCCGTCTCGACCTCAGGCGGAAACGGCGTTTCGAGCATCAGTCGACGAGCTTCGGCACCGACGCGTGCGAGTTCGTCGAGGTCGTTTACGTCGAGGCCCTTGAGGAGTTTTTTGAGCCGGCCGCGAAGATCTTCGGTTTGGAGCAGCACCTCGTAGGCGTGGCTCGTCGTCGAAAAACCATCGACCGCCCGCACGCCCTGGCCGGTCAATTCGCGAAAAAGCTCGCCGAGACTCGCACACTTTCCACCGACGAGAGCGACATCGTCGGCACCGACTTCGGAAAGATCGAGGACGTAATCGGGCATTAGTTTCAGGCCGCTTTAGCCATAACGTCCGGCGGCAGATCACCGCAATCGGCACGCATGTGCTTGAGCATGTTTGGCTTGAGCGTCGCGATCAGCTCGGCACGGGTCTTGATCTCGATCGGTTTTCCGGGGTAGATCTTGCCCATTTTTGCAAGACGTTTTTCCGAGAGCAAGCCTGAGAACATTGCGAGCGGATAGGTAAAGTTCGGGCCATTCAGCTTGCGGAGCTTATAGAGCCAGATGCCGATTGAACCGAGCCGCCATGCGGTCGGGCCCCACCAGCTGTACTGACCGGGACGAAGATTCATCTTCCAGCATTTCATCATCAGCTGCCACTGCAGGGACGATAACTCTTTAGTTTGCGTCACGCCTTTTTCCATTTCCATACGCGTGTCATGGAGCGGAGTAAAGATCGATGGGATGAGGAAAGCGAACAATCCGCGGCGTTCCATCTCGTAGATAACATCAAGCGTCGCCATG
>JANNWQ010000106.1:0-12339 GCA_031408595.1 Acidobacteriota bacterium
TTTGGGGACGTCGGCCAGTAATTCGGAGAGCGGTTTGTCGGTGTTTGAGAGGATTTCGAGCAAACGAGCACCGGCGTAGCAGGCGTCGTCGAAGCCGTAGAAGCGGTCTTCGAAGAAGATGTGGCCGCTCATTTCGCCGGCTAGGGCGGCTCCGGTCTCTTTCATCTTGGCCTTGATGATCGAGTGGCCGGCCTTCCACATGATGGCGTGTCCGCCGTGTTTTTCGATGTCGTCAAAGAGCGTTTGCGAGCATTTGACCTCGGCTATGATGATCGAGCCGGGACGGCGTTTCAGTATTTCTCTCGAAAACAAGACCATCAGCTCGTCACCCCAAATGATGCGGCCGGTCTCATCGACAATGCCGATGCGGTCGGCGTCACCGTCGAATGCGATACCGACATCGGCGCCGGTTTCTTTTACTTTGGCGATCAGGTCTTGCAGATTCTCCTCGACCGTCGGGTCGGCGTGGTGGTTGGGGAAGGTCGAGTCGGGTTCGGTGAAAAGTTCGGTTAGCTCGACTCCAAGTTTTTTGTAAACGGGAACGGCCGTGACGCCGCCCATGCCGTTGCCGGCGTCGATTACGGCCCTTAATCTTCGCGGTTGGGTGATCGATGCCCTTACTTCGTGCGGGCTTCTGCAACGAATGCCGAGGTCGATCCTTGATATGATGTCATCGCAATATCCGTCGAGGACGTCCATCGTCGATGACACCCCGAGTTGAGACACCCTCCCTACCGGTCGGGTTTCCACCTCTGCCCCTGCGTCTGCTCCTGCGATCTGTCTAATTTCCTGAATTTGAGAACCGAACAGCGTGTGTTTACCAAGGCAGATCTTGAAGCCGTTGTAATCCGGCGGGTTGTGTGAGCCAGTGATCATCACGCCGCCGTCAACGTCGCGGGTGAAGACGGTGTGATACAAGACCGGCGTTGGGACGCGGCCGATCAGGATGACGTCGCAACCAACAGCGTTTAGGCCTTCGGCGAGAAGATCACAGTATCGCGGGCTACTTTCCCTTGCGTCGTAGCCGATCGCGATGCGCGTCGAGCCGTTACGTTTGAGAAACGTACCGATCGCACGCGACAAGGTGGCGACGGTGTCGTCGGTCAACGACTTACCGACGATGCCGCGTATGTCGTATTCTCGGAAGATGTTTGGCTCCATAGAAACTCACAAGATTATCTCACGCATGAGTCAGTCAGAACCACCTGCGATAGCGGGTGGTTTAAGCCTGAATACCGTTCGTTCCGCTATAGTTGAAGGAGCTTCGCGTTCAACCACCCGCTACCGCAGGTGGTTCTGACTTTGATATACTCGCGGTTTGCGGGCGGACAACAGCGCGTTGTTCGTTGGCATCGAAAATATGCGTCGATCTGAGAAAAGTATGAAGTTTAGATTCAATTCGCTGGTCATCGGTTTATTGCTTGTTTGCAGTGGCATTGTCGCGGCTCAGACGCCGAACGTCGCGCCGAAATCCACGCCGCCGCCAGACGACACCGGTGCAACGAAGGTATTTGAGGTTCGTCTTCCGGTGACGGTTACGCAGGGTAAGAAGCGCGACACGCTGATCAGCGGCCTAACCAAGGGTGATTTTGCGATCTTTGAGGACGGCGTCCAGCAAGAGGTCACGTTCTTTACGACCGAGAAATCCAATCCGCCTGTTTTTGTTGGCGTTCTGATGGACACGTCGCCGTCGGCTGCTGGCAAACTTGGCTTTTCCAAAGAGGCGGCGGCGAATTTTCTCTACACCGTAGTACAGCTTCGCAAAGATAAAGCCGCGTTTATGACCTTCGACCATCAAGTCACGCTGCAACAGGATTTCACCGATAAGCTCGACTTGCTGCAAAAGGCCGTCGATAAGGTGAAAAAGCCAGGTTCGCAGACTGCGATGTATGACGCGGTGTGGGAATTTGCCGATCAGAAACTGCGAAACGTACCGGGGCGCCGCGTGATGGTGCTCATCACCGATGGTGACGATACGTTTAGCCGGGCCGAGCTGCAAGATGCGATCGACATCGCCCAGCGAACCGAAACAACGATCTTCGGCATCTCTACCAAGGCGGGTTTCCTCGGTACGGTGCCGGGCGTTGAAGCAGGAACAGTCAAAGACAAGGGAGATAGATTCCTTACGCAGCTTTGCGAAGAGACGGGCGGCGAGGCATTTTTTACCGGCGACATGCTTGAACTCGAGCGTGCATTCAAACGGATCTCAGAGGAACTGCGTTCACAATACATCATCACCTACCGCCCGGCCGATCAGTCGTATGACGGTCGTAATCGCAAGATCGAGGTTCGCCTAACCGACAAAGCTAAGGCCGATAAATACAAGATCCGCACAAAGGCGAGCTATCGCGCGGTCAAAGACAGCTTGAAGTAGGAGCGTGTTTAGAATGTTTTCAAGAAAAGGAATTTTGGTATCACTGACGGCGGTTTTTTCGCTGGTCTGGCTGATCGGCTTCTCTAAGGCTGATGCCCAGCAGACGCCAAATCCACCAACGGCTAAAGCGACGGCGAGCCCGACGGCTACTCCGCCGCCGATCGAAGATGACGAGGTCATTAAGGTCGACAGCGAGGTGGTCAATGTACTCTTTACCGCACAGGAAAAGAACCGTCGTCTCCTGACCTCGCTCAAGCAGGAAGACATTCGAATTCTCGAAAATGGCCAACCGCAGGAGATTGTTTCGTTCTCACGTCAGGTCGATCTGCCGCTCAGTCTTGCGATACTAATCGACGTAAGCGGCTCACAAGAGCGCACGTTGCCGGAGGAGAAGTCGGCTGCAACAGCGTTTCTCGAAACGGTGGTTCGCCCTGCTAAGGATGAGGTTTGCATCATCTCATTCACCGGAGAGGCGACTCTCGAACAGGGAATGACCAACAATCTCACGCGACTTCGCCGTGCCGTCGCGAATGTGAGGTTCACTCCTCCGGCCGGCTATATCGGTGGAGGCGTTAGCACCGGAACGCCACCAATATCGGGCGATAACTCGGCGATCGTCGGTTCGACCGCGATCTGGGACGCGATCTGGGTCACCTCCGAAGAGGTTCTCGGCCCTGCACCCGAGCGAACCCGCCGGGCGATCGTCCTACTTTCGGATGGTGTCAACACCTCCGGCAAAAAGAAGCTGGATGAGGCCGTGCAGGCTGCACTCAGATCTGAGGCCGTAATCTACTCGATCGGCATTGGCGATAATTTTTTCGATGGCGTGGACAGAAGCTCGCTGAACAAGATCTCAGAGCGAACCGGTGGGCGTGCCTATTATCCGCGTGATGAGAGCGAACTACGTGAGGCCTTTCGTCAGATACAGGACGAGATGCGTTCGCAATATCTTATTGCCTACGAGCCGAGCGATCAAAAACGGGACGGCTCTTTCCGAAAGATCGAAATACAGCTCACCAATCAGCAGTATCAGAAAGACAAGGTCAAGCTGACGCACCGGCAGGGTTATTTTGCCAAGAGCGGCGTTAAAAAATAGGCTCAAGAATGTGAGATGTGAATGCCGGAGGTGCTATTTGTTGGCCCTTCGGTTCTAGCAATTCTTCCAGATCGTTCATTCTTTCCATCCCCACGGAGCCGCCGGGGCCGCCATCGTATTCTTTAGATCAAACTTCACGCTGAAAAGTCGGTCCGAGCCGAGCCGCCGAAGGTTGTAAACAAAGTGTTCGCCTGGAACGAGATCGATCCACCAGATGTTAGCTGCTACAGATGGAGCATTGCCCGCGGGCGGAGCGACGACCCGTACCGTTTGTTCATCTGCCGGGAAAAACTGGCGCGTTGCCATTCCTGTATTCGCTGAAGTGCCGCCGTACATCGTTACCGCATCGGGCTTTCCATCTTTATGGCGATGGTCGTGCTTTAATTCGATCCTACCGGCCTTGCGTGTCAAAACCCAGGTGCGGGACTTGTCTTCGCCAACAAAAAACGGGATTCGGATCCGATTTTTTTCACATGAACGAACGTGCATCACCATTGCTTTGCCAGCAAAATCCGGGCTGTTCGAGGTGTCGACGGAGATGCTTCCGCCAAATGCTTTTCCGCAGAGCTTTTGGAGTTCGCTCCAGAAGACATCGTTGGCGGCTGCGGGTTTTATTTGCGCCGGGGCGAAACTCGCCAGAGCCGTCAGAGTTAATAGTCCGAAAAGGAATTTTTTGATCATCATTGCCCTTGTGCCGCGTCTCCGTAAATCTGCTGCTAGTAATATAGTAGAATTTTAATCGAAGATGAACGCAAACAAGCGAAATGCAATTCTGACGAGCCTCGCCCGGCTGCTGCAAGAACACAAAGCCGCGATAATTGCTGCAAATCAGCTCGATGTTGATGAATGTCCAGCGGACGACGCCGTCATTCTCGACCGGCTCAAGGTCGATGACGCAAAGGTCGATGCGATGATCGCCTCGGTGGACAGCGTGATCGCCGCGAACGACCCGGTCGGCAGCGTTATCTCGTCGCATGTACGCGACGACGGATTGCGTATCGAAAATCGGCAAGTTCCGTTCGGCACGATCCTAATCATTTACGAGGCACGCCCGGATGTGTCGATCGAGGCCGCGATCATTGCTCTCAAAGCCGGGAACAAGATCCTGCTCAAGGGCGGCAAGGAATCGCGGCACACCAATCTCTGCCTCGCAAAACTGTGGCGGATCGCCCTCAGAGAGAATGACGCCGACATCGACACCGTTCAGTATTTTGATATTTCGCGTGAAGAGACGCAGGAGCTTATCCGTGGTAAATATGAAAAGTTTGACCTTGTCATACCACGCGGCGGCGAGGCGTTGATCGATTTTGTCCTGCGAAATTCCGTCGCTCCGGTCATCGTCAGCGGTCGCGGAAATAACTTTTTGTACATCGACAGCGAGGGTGATTTCGAAATGGCCGTGAGCATCGCCCTCAACGGCAAACAGCGTCTGAGCGTCTGCAATGCCCTCGATAAGATATTGATAAATGAGCACTTACCCGATCTCAAGGCAAAAGCAGGGGAATTGATCGCTGCTCTTCGCAAGCAAAAAATCGAGGTCATCGGCGACGAAGAGATCGTCGATATCGACTCGACGGTCTCGCCGATCGAGGACGAGGACGTTTGGTTCGAGGAGTTTTTGTCCGCAAAGATCGTCGTCGGCATTGTCGCCTCGACTCAGGAGGCAATCGACACGATCAACGACTATTCCGGCGGACACTCGGCGGCGATCGTGACGGCAAACAGCGAAACGGCGAACGAGTTTCTCAACGCCGTAGATTGCGCAGCGGTTTATCACAACGCTTCGACGAGATTTACAGATGGCGGACAATTTGGCCTGGGGGCGGAGATCGCGATATCGACGCAAAAGCTGCATTTCCGAGGCCCGCTCGGTGCGGAGCATCTGTTGACGAATAAGTGGTTCGTCTATGGCGATGGACAGGTAAGAAGTTAGACCAAAAGTCGCTTACCGGAAGGTAATTCAAACAGGATGAACAGGATAGACAGGATGCTCTTGCCACGGAACACGACTTGGAAAGATCTTATCTTGTCCATCCTGTCTATCCTGTAAAATTTCTGCCTCAACGGTAAAACTGATCGAATGAAAAAGAAGTTAGTCTTAAAAATCGGCACATCAACACTCACGAGCAGTACGAAATTGATCTCACGCGGCAAGATCGAGGACATCGGACGGCAGATACTCGAGTTGCGTGAGGAATACGACATCGTCCTCGTTTCGTCCGGTGCGATCGCCGCCGCGAAGCAGTACATCAACATCAAAGACACCGGAAAACCAGTCGAGTCCAAGCAGGCGATGGCCGCGATAGGCCAACCGCTGTTGATGCGGATCTATAACGAAGTTTTCAGCGATTTCGGCATCCCGACGGCTCAGTGTTTGATGACCTATCGCGATTTTGAGAACGAGACCTCGCGGCAAAACACTCTGAATACGATCAGTGAGCTTCTCAAATACAACTACCTGCCAATCATCAACGAAAACGACACGACCTCGGTCGAAGAGATACTTTTAGGTGACAATGACAAGCTCTCGGCACTAGTCGCAACGCTGATCGAGGCCGATCTGCTCGTTCTCGCGAGTGATATCGATGGAGTATTTGACATGAATCCGCATTTGCATGCGGACGCGAAGCTTATCCCTGAGATCAAAGATATCGACGAAGCCCGCAGACTCGTGGAGGAGCGCGATTCAGGCCTAGGAACGGGAGGAATGGGTTCAAAACTTGACGCAGCTATTCTTTGCCAGAACGCGGGCATCGAAACTTGGATAGTAAACGGTGGGCGAAACAATTTCCTTATGGAAGTGTTTTCCGGGAGTTTGGGATTTACACGTTTTTTGGCTGATTGATGATTCGATATGACTGCTCAAACAAATAAGCGCTCAAACATCACCTTCTTCGCTGGTGTTCTCATTTCGTTTCTTTTTTCTGCATTCATTGCAGCAATTCATGTTGGCGTTCTATATTTGTTCGGCCTGCCGTTTCTTGGCCTGTTATTAGGCATCTTCTTGATTTGGCGCGGTTCTCCGAGTCGAAAGACGAAAGCGATAGTCACTTTTCTATGTCTCCCGATAGTTGGCCTGTCACTATTTCTGTCTTTCTACCTGAATATTGCGGAATCGGAAACGTTCCTGATCCCGCAAAATTACCGCGGCCCTATCACTGTGTTTCTCGATGAAGATTGCGGCAGTGAACCATCTTGGGAAGACCGTCGTTGGATATACAATGTTTTGCCAACCGGCGTCGTGATAACTAAATTTCAACAGAATGTCGGTTATCTCAACCAGATGTTTTTCCTGGTTGATGAAGCTGGCAACCGCCGAAAGATTCATAAATTCAACTGGCAGAAGTTTGATGCCGAATTAGCCGAATGGGGACAGATGCAGGGACGTGATTCTGATCCGCTTACTAAGGACACGGTTGGTATTTTTCACTGGTACGGAGCAGAAACGTACTACACCTCGCAAAAATCGATAAATCTTCTTATCGACGATTACAAAATTTTTGATGTTGACGAAAAGACAAGGTGGTTGGATCGTCAAGAATGGGTAAAATCAGCCATTGAACAACTAAAGGAATGTCGTAGTAGAAGAAACGGATCAACGTAGTACAAATCTCCCTGGCTTAAGTGTTGGGCGAAGGTCGCACCTGTCGGAACAAAAATTAGCCAATCAGGTCATCTACACCTAATATCGCGATGGACGAATCGATTCCTTGAAAGTCCGACAAATTATTTGTTCTGAGATCTGCTCCAAGGTATTTTGCAGTTGCAAGAATTGTTGCGTCGGGGAGCTTTATTTTCTTGGTCGTATCGGATCGAAACTTTATAGCGATATTGGCAATTTCAGACCCTAGGTCGATCACTTCGAGATTCTGAAAGATTCGATCGACCAACTTCTTTTCTTCTGTGTCAGGAAAGTCGAAACCATAGACCTCAATGTACGAAACTATCGAAACATATTGCTTCTCGGATGCGGCCAATAGCTTCTCGACGTCAATTGCTTGCTTAGAAGCAAGTATGATCACGTCGCTGTCCAAAACTACGTCATTCCCATTCATCTCTTAGTATTCTTTGCCATTCTGAAGGATCTTCGATGTTGCGAAACACGTCGGCCTTTTGCACGGCGCGAAACGCAGCTAGCAATCTTTGTTTCCGGGCAGCATTTTCCTCTGGGGTCGTTACCGTCACGACTACGTGAGCTACAGCGTCTTCGAATTGTAGCGAGTCCGGTGGCAAATGAATAACCCCGTGCTCGATCTTAGTTGTAAATTCCAGCGAATTCATAGCGTTAGAATAGTCCAGATTTCGTTGTTATACAAGAGATTTATCTTGCGACCTAGTAAGGAAAAACCTCGACCTTGGTCATCACACCTTTATTTAGTCGTATTACCCAGAACACGCCGTATTCAGTATCGAGCAAATTTCGAAACACCTCTTTCTTAGCCAATAGATTGGCAAGAGCCGGGATCGTGTTGCTATGGCCTACGACAAGGTAACGGCCGGTTTTGCTGGCCAACATCTGAGTAACCATTTCTGCTACCTTAGCCGGGTCGTAGGTCTGGATCTCTTTATTGCGTTTTTTGGCGAGCGGTTCGGCGGTCTGGCGAGTTCGTTTATAGTTGGTCGAAAATATCTCGCTCGTCCTATATTTATTCACAAGCTTGACCAGTCGCTGCGCCCGTTCGCGGCCCTCTGCGGACAGGTCGGGGTCGGGATTATTCGCTACGGAGGCGTCCTTCTCAGAGTGTCGAACGAGGACGATGATCTTCTTTTGCGCCAAGACGGTACCGCTGGTGAAAAGACAGAGACCGAACGCCATCGAAAGTAATAGACAAAATTTGAATTTCATATTGTGGAAACCATCATACAAACATTTTGCCCGGATTCAAGATGCCGTTTGGGTCAAATACCCTTTTTATGCCTTTCATCACTTCGAGCGTCGGCCGGTCGATGGCGTAGTCCATGTATTGGGCCTTGACGTAGCCGATGCCATGTTCGCCGGAGATGGTGCCGCCGAGAGCGACTGAGAGTCGGAAGGTTTCGGAGACGCACAGGCGTGCCCTCCGAATCGCGTCGGCGTCTTCGCGGTCGATGACGAAATTCACATGAATATTGCCGTCGCCCGCATGGCCGAAGTTTGCGACGAACGTATTATGCCGCTT
This sequence comes from Acidobacteriota bacterium, assembly GCA_031408595.1. Lineage (GTDB taxonomy): Bacteria > Acidobacteriota > Blastocatellia > Pyrinomonadales > Pyrinomonadaceae > OLB17. Next base: position 8,630 of record JANNWQ010000106.1, read on the forward strand.
TCCGATCTGCTCGATCTCGGCCACCAGCTCCGGCACCTTTGAACGCGGTACGACGACATCCTCATTTATCTTGAGCGTACCATATTTCATCAGCGACGGCGAGATCGCACGGCGAACGTCCCAGAGCTTGTCTTCCTCGTCTTTAGACTTGGCACGAAGAATATCAAAGCCACCGTTTGCTGCGATGATCTTTTCAATAAGCACAGCGTTCCTTTCGACCTCGTCTTTCGAACCATCGACCGCAACGAGCAAGATCGCCTCAGCCTCTTTCGACAGGCCAAACGCAAAATTCTCTTCGACCGCAGCGACACAGAATTTGTCGATGACCTCCATCGCCATCGGCAAAAGGCCGTGGGGCGTAAATTTTGTCAGAACATTGCACGCGGCTTCCATCGAATGAAAATTCGCTCGCACGGTTGATGTGGCATCGGGCATCGGGAGAAGTTTCAGAGTTGCCTCAGTGATGATGCCGAGCATTCCTTCGCTGCCACACATCAACCCCGTCAGGTCAAAACCGACGACGTTTTTTACTGTTTTACCGCCCGTTCGAATTATCTCGCCAGTCGCGGTCACGACCTCAAGGCCGAGCACGTGATGCTTCGTAACGCCGTATTTCGGAGTTCGCATTCCACCCGCGTTCTCTGCGATGTTGCCGCCAATGAATGAGTCTTTATACGAAGCCGGGTCAGGAGCGAACATCAGTCCCTGGGTCTCGACCGCCTGCTGCAGCTCAAATGTCGTGATCCCGGGCTGGCAAACCGCGTACAGATCGTCCGCACTGATCTCGATGATCTTATTCATCCGGTCGGTTCCGACCACGATACCGCCATCAATCGGAACCGCGCCGCCTGTATAGCCGACACCGCCACCACGTGCTGTCACCGGAAAAAGATACTCGTTGGCGAGCTTGAGTATGTCGACTATCTGAGCCGTCGATTCGGGAAAGACGACCCCCTCAGGCGGAAATTTTTCTTTAACGGCGTCGGCACCGTACGGCTCGACGCGGGTTGGATCAACAACGACATTCTCGTGGCCAACGATCGCTCGCAGTTTGTCGATGACCTCAGGTTTAGAGGCGTTGGTGGTTGCCCGCCCTTTTGAATTGAAATGGATAGACTCAAACATCATCGTATTTTACAATCGTAGCAAACTTACCAAATCAGCCAAACTTCTGCTAAACTCTCACAAATTCCAGAACTTTGAAGTCGCCCGCAAAAGGAGCCGAAAAGCATGAGTGAACAGGACAAGGACCCGATCCCATCCGACAACTACGACCGCGAGATCGCGACCGATCTCGACGACGATACGCCGGATAAACCGAAAGGTATCGCTCTGCATACCAAAATTCTGATCGGGCTTCTCGTGGGTATTGGCGGCGGCCTGATCGCAAATCAGACGCTCGGCGGCGGCCATGAGACGGTTACGTGGATCATTTCCAACATCAGTCAGCCGATTGGGACATTGTTTCTCAATTTGTTACTGATGATCGTTGTGCCACTCGTCCTCTCATCGCTGGTGGTGGGCGTTGCGGGAATCGGGGACATTCGCAAACTTGGCCGCATCGGGCTTAAGTCTTTTGCCTACTGTCTGATAATTTCAGCGATCTCGGTTGTAATCGGCCTTGGCTTGGCTAATACCATTCGTCCGGGCGAAAGGGTTAGTCCGGAGATCGCGGCTCAATTAAAGGAAAAATATAGCAGTGGTGCAACGACCGCGACCGAAGCTCAAAAGAAAGCGGCCGAGGCGGCAAAGGCCGATTCGCCGCTGATGCAGGCTGTCAAGACGATCGTTCCCAAGAGTGTTTTCAACTCGATCTCAGGCGAGAATCCGAACATGCTCCACATCATGTTTTTCGCATTGATCATCGGCATCGCGATCACGCTGTTACCCGCCCCGGTCTCGCAGCCCTTTGTCAGTGTGATGGAATCGCTTTTTGCGATCACGTCGAAGATCATCGATATCATAATGAAGTTCGCCCCGTATGCGGTGGCGTGTCTGATATTTACTAATATCGCAGTATTCGGTCTCGATCTTTTGCGTTCGTTGGGCTGGTTTGTCGTCACGGTTTTGCTCGGGCTGGGCATCCACTTCTTTGGAGTCTATTCACTTTCAGTCTGGTTTTTGTCTAGAATCAACCCGATCGACTTTTTCCGCCGAGTCTGGACGGTCATCGTGACCGCCTTTTCGACATCCTCATCGAATGCGACCTTGCCGACAGCGCTCCGAATATCTCATGAGAATCTCGGTGTACCGAAAGAGATCAACAACTTCGTCCTCACGGTTGGTGCGACCGCAAATCAAAACGGCACAGCTCTTTACGAAGGCGTCACGGTGCTATTTATCGCTCAACTCGCGGGCGTGGACCTGACTCTGAGTATTCAGTTAATGGTCGTTTACCTCGCGATTCTCGGCGGCATCGGCACGGCAGGTGTTCCTAGCGGTTCGATACCATTCATCATCGGTATTCTCGCAATGATCGGCATCGATCCGGCTTTGATCGCCATCATTCTCGGCGTTGATCGCTTGCTCGATATGTGTCGTACGACGTTGAACGTAGTCGGCGATCTGACGGCTGCGACATTTGTTGCCCGGAGCGAGGGTTTTGAGCTCTTAAAGACGCCGGAAAAGGTTTGAGTTGCGAGAGTTTGAGAGTATATTGTGACTATGAACAGGATTGATGCCACCATCGCGACTCCAACGACCCGGCCGCTCGTGCGGATGCGTCGGCCGGTTGCCGAGTACTACAAGATGTACGAACTCGGCCTGATCGATCCCGTTGATTTCAGGAAATCGGAGATCATAGACGGAGAACTTGTAAGGAAGATGGGCATCGGGGATAAACACGCGTGGATCGTTGATTTTCTCAATCGGTTTTTCAATCGAAGCCTTCCGGATTCGATTAGAGTTCATGGCCAGAATCCACTGCATCTCGGCGACTACGACGAGCCGGAGCCGGACATCGTTCTCTCGGACTTGACCAAGTACAACGGCAGAAGGCATCCGACGCCCGCCGAAACGATACTTGTTATCGAGGTAGCCGAATCCAGCCTAAGAGTGGATCGGACCACGAAGCTATCCCTTTATGCGACTAACGACCTACCCGAAGTATGGATCGTCAATATCCCGAATCGGATCGTCGAGGTTTACACTCAGCCAGAACTGGGAGTGTACGGATCGACCGAAGTTTTCGAGCTAGGAAGCTCGGTGGTATCCGGCGTCCTGCCCGGCCTCACTTTATCGGTGGACGATCTCTTTTCTTGACCCGTATCCCTTAGTGCGATGTTCCCCATCGGCGACGACAATTCTGACCGGCACATTCAGCCGATAGTAAATTACGCGTTCCTCGCGGTGAACGTGCTTGTCTTTTTGCTGCTGCAGCAATTGGGCCGAAACGACGCGTTTACGTATGCCTTCTCGCTGGTGCCGAGGGAAATAACGTCCGGTATGGACATTACGGGTATCGTCGAATTCAAGGATGCGGCGGGCAAGATACTTGGCGAGGTGCAGCATTACTCGACGCCGCTGCCTGTCTATTTCAATTTCCTTAGCTCTATGTTCATGCATGGCGACCTCATGCATATTTTTGGCAACCTGATGTTCCTATGGGTGTTTGGTGACAATCTTGAAAACCTGCTCGGACATGTGCGCTATGCCGTCTTTTATATTGTTTGCGGAGTTGCCGCCGCAATCGCCCAGATCCTGATGGACAC
>JANNWQ010000107.1:0-15294 GCA_031408595.1 Acidobacteriota bacterium
ACCACGTATCAAGAACATCGCCGTCCTGCTTCAACGTCTTCCCGCCCGACTTCTCGACCGCCTCGGCTTCCGTGCGACCGACGAAAACATTTCCGTCCTCGTCATACCACGCGGGGATCTGATGTCCCCACCAAAGCTGCCGCGAGATCGTCCAGTCCTTTAGGTTTTCGAGCCACGCCGTGTAAACTTTTTCGTGCGGAACCTGCGGCGAGAAATGCGGCACGCCTTCGCTCTTCATCAGGTCGAGGGCCATATCGCGCATCTCGTCCATCTTCACGAACCACTGTTCTGACAGGATCGGCTCGACGATAGTCTTACACCGCTCACAAACCGGCAGCGTTATCTCGTAGTCGTCAACCTTCTCAAGCAGTCCAAGCTCTTCAAACCGCTCGACAACTTTCGCCCGAGCCACGAATCTATCCAAGCCAACAAAGTCCTCACCGGCCCCAGCGTTCATCTTGCCGGATTCGTCCATGATGAGGAGCTGCTCCAAGTCATGGCGCTGGCCGACGAGATAATCGTTAGGATCGTGAGCGGGAGTTATTTTCACCGCGCCGGTTCCAAATTCGGCATCGACATATTCGTCCGCGATGATGGGAATTTCCCTATTCGTCAGGGGGAGAGCAATTGTCTTGCCAACGAGATGCTTATATCGCTCATCGCTGCCATTCACGGCAACCGCAGTATCGCCGAGCATCGTCTCGGGACGTGTCGTGGCCACCGTGATCGTCTCATCTGTTCCCATAACAGGATATTTGAGGTAAGTGAGTTTTCCGTCTTTCTTCGTTTCTTCCTTAACTTCCAGATCGGACAGCACGGTCTTATCTTTCGGACACCAGTTCACGATCCGCAGCCCGCGATAGATCCAGCCTTCGTCATACAGCTTGCAAAAAACATTTCGCACTGCCCGCGACAGGCTTTCGTCCATCGTAAAACGATGCCGCGTCCAGTCGACCGACGCTCCTTCGCGACGCATCTGCTCGGTAATAGTGTTGCCGTATTGCTCCTTCCACTTCCAGGCCCGATGGATAAATTGCTCGCGTCCTATATCGAGCGGAGATTTGTTCTCATCCTTTCGAAGCTGCTCAACGACCTTTCGCTGAACGGAAATTCCTGCGTGATCCGTTCCAGGCAACCAAAGCGTTTTGTAGCCCTGCATCCTTTTCCAACGAGTCAGCACGTCCATGATCGTGTGCTGCAGGGCGTGGCCCATGTGCAGGCTGCCCGTCACGTTCGGCGGCGGGATGACGATCGAATATTTCGTCGCATTCGGGTCTTGATTGATCTCCGGACGAAAAAAACCGCTCTCTTCCCAACGTTTGTAATGACTTTCTTCAGCCGATTTTGGATCGTAGGCCTTTGCGAGTTCCATAATGATTGCTTGTGTAAAACCTCTATTCTAAAACAAAAGCGGCCGGTTTTCATTTCCTGCTGAAAACCGGCCGCAAAAGTAGATTCTGATGAGGTCTAAGCTGCTGTTTCCTTCGCCTCTTTGTTCACGTTCGATCTGCCGGTATCGCTCAAAGCCTCGCGGATAAGTTTTTCAGCGATCCGGGGAACCGCCTCAAGAGCGACTTCGCGGATAACCTGATCCGAAAGTCGTGCAACAACTTTTTCAACGATGAGATCAAGCATTTCCGGTGTGATCGCACCTAATTGTGGCTCGGTGTTTTCGTCCCGTGAGCTTTCGACCTCTGGCCATATCTCCGGCTCGGTTGGCTCGGCATGTCGCTCCTCGATTTCTGTTACCTCGTGCTCTTCAATGACTGCCTCTGCCGCTGCTAGTTCTTCTGTCGTTTCAGCTTCGGCCGCTGGAGCAACACTAATTCCGATCAAGGCCTCAAGTCCAAGGTTTTCTTCATCGACGATCCGCTCAAAATGCGGCGTCTCAGCGCCAGCCTCAGTGGTTTCGTCCGAGGTCTCGTCAAACACAAACTTCGGCTCGAATGCCGGCACCACGCTTTCAACAGGTTCTGACACAACCGCCGCAGGCGACCAATCAAATTCTTTTGTATCTGCAATCGGCTCATCAAGACCCGCTACTGCCTCCGAGGCTGGTTCCGCATCCGGGATCAGACCGTTTAAATCATTAGTATAGCCGTCGGTTGGATAGCTCGCCTCGATCATTTCATCGTCGAGCGCCGAATCGCCGAGCATGTCATCGACCGTGTCGTACTCATCGATCTCGACGGTCTCTTCGAAGCTGCTGCGATACAGGTCCTCGATGTCATCGTCCTCTGCCGAGGCTGGCATTGCGGTTAGATCGGCCGAGATGTGTTCGAGAGACTCGTGGTCAGCTCCGAAGGCATCGACAACCGCAGGTGCAGGTTCAGGCACCGAAGTCTCGCGGCCCAATAGATCCCATACTCGTGCGACTAGGTCGCGTATCGAATGAAATGGCTTTGTCAGGAATCCGTCGGCCCCGACACGTTCAGCCTCGTCCTGATCAAAGGGCTCGAACGAACCAATTAGCAGCAGCACAGGGATATGCCGCGTCGCGTCGTCCGATTTGATCATCTCGCAGATCTGATAGCCGCTGGTGCCGTCGAGTCCGGCGTCAACCAGCACGATATCCGGCTGGATCTCGACGAAACGTGTCATTGCCGTTGCCGAATCGCCGACCGTCGTGACCTCGATGCCTTCGTCTGCGAAAGTGAGTTCAACGACCTTTCGAATGGTTACAGAATCGTCGGCAAGTAGTAATTTGGGGCGGTTGGGTTGATCCATGGCTTGAAAGTAAATCGCGAGACCTGATCAGCACATCCGGCAACGCGTAAGGGATTTTAACAGATTCGTACCGCCAAGGGCTAACTGTATTTGCGGCTCGCGAGTTCACCCGCCAGACAGATCGCCGCCTGCATGCTCGACTCGTCCGCAGCCCACAAGCCGGCAATATCATAAGCCGTCCCGTGATCGACCGATGTGCGGATCAACGGCAATCCAAGTGTGACATTCACGCCAGAACCAAAAGAGAGCGATTTAACAGCGATCGTTGCCTGATCATGGTACAAGGCGATAACCGCATCGAAATCGCCCTTGTAGCCTCGCAAAAAGATCGTATCCGGTGCATACGGCCCGCTAACATCGATTCCAAGTCCACGACAATGTTCGATGGCCGGCGTTATCCTCTCAGCCTCTTCGCTGCCAAACATTCCACCTTCAGACGCGTGCGGATTTAGCCCTGCGACCGCGATCTTTATCCTCCTGCCGAGAAGTTCGCCGATAGTCTTATCGGCGAAGGTAATGCGGTCGATCAGGGCTTCAGTCGTCACGCAATTGATCGCGTGAGTGAGCGAAATATGACTGGTGAGAAGCACGACCCGCAATTTATTGGCGAAGAAGCTCATGGCGAACTTCTCGGTATTAGTCAGTTCAGCCAGAAACTCCGTGTGCCCTGGATAGTCGTAGCCACCGAGAGCAATCGCTTTCTTACTAATTGGTGCCGTCGCGATGGCGTCGATCTTTCCATCACGCCAGAGCTTTACAGCTGCTTCGATGTATTCGGCCGACGCCTTCCCTGTGGCGGCCTGATCGCGGCCCGTTTTGAGGGCTTCTGAAAGGTTTGCCAGATCGAATATCTCTACGGCATCGGGTTCCTCTTCCCCAAAATCAATGAGATTCAGTCCCATCTTTCGTAGCTCAGCAAGCGCCAACAGATGTCGGACGTCACCGATGATCACGCATCGATAGGCGGCACGTATCTCAGCGCCCAACAGCGATTTCAGCACGATCTCTGGCCCGATCCCCGCCGCGTCGCCCATCGTGATTCCGATCACAGGCCTGTTTGGTTCAAATTCCCGCATTTTAGATAGATAATCTCAAAAACAATAATAGCGAACAACTTACGTCATTCGCTATTAGGCCTTACTTTGAGCCTTTGTGTCCTCGCTTTGTGCCTTTGTGATTAACGTTTTAAATCCAATATCACAAAGGCACAGAGAGAAGACACAAAGCTCACGGACAAGAGTTAATCCGCCTGCCGCCGCATAAATGTCGGCGTGTCGAGATTCTCGACCGGAAGCAGATCTGCCGGAAGCATGATTTCAGACGGCTTTGGTGACGCCGTTGCTGCGACAGCGTGCGTGTTTTCATTACGCGGCTTTGGCAACTTTTCGACCGCTTGCGAATCAAAACCGGTCGCGATCACCGTGATACGAATCTCGTCGCCCATGTCCTCGCGGATCACGCTGCCCCAGATAATATCGGCATTGTCATCTGCTTCCTGCTCGATCATACCGATCGCGTCCTCGACCTCGCCGAGAACCATGTTAGGGCCGCCGGTGACGTTGATCAGGGCCGCCTTGGCTCCCTTGATCGAATTCTCTTCCAGAAGTTTGTAGTCGAGGGCCGCACGCATCGCCTTCGACGCAGCATCTTCGCCCTCGCCCTTGCCGATGCCCATCAGGGCAACGCCCATCCCACGCATGACCGTTCGGACGTCTGCAAAATCGAGATTGATAATTCCAGGCGTGATGATTAGATCGGTGATGCCGCGAACCGCCTGCAACAACACATCGTCGGCTCGACGAAACGCTTCCATGATAGTGATCTTTTCCTCAACCTCGCGAAGCTTTGAATTTGGAATAGTCAGCAGAGTATCGACACAGCCGCGAAGATCAGCAAGGCCTTGCTCAGCCTGCGCCATTCGCTTCTTGCCTTCGACAGTAAATGGTTTGGTCACGACAGCCACGGTCAACGCTCCGAGCTCGATCGCCAGCGATGCAACGACCGGAGCCGCTCCTGTCCCTGTTCCTCCGCCAAGACCGGCGGTCACAAAGACCATGTCCGAACCTTCCAATACGTCGAGTAGCTTCTCGTGATCCTCAAGAGCCGCCTGCCGACCGATCTCAGGATTCGAACCTGCACCGAGGCCGCGAGTCGACCTACTGCCGAGCTGAATTTTGATCGGAGCCTTTGACGCCTCAAGCGCTTGCAGGTCTGTGTTCGCCACGATGAACTCAACGCCCTTTATACCGGCGTCGATCATGCGATTAACGGCATTGCTGCCTCCGCCGCCGACACCGATGACTTTTATGCGAGCACCGGTGATCGGTGGCTCGTCAATGAACATTTTTAGGCTGCCTGTCGGGGGTTGAGTGTCGTCCATTTCAAAAAAGTTTCCCATAGCTGTAGAGGCGAAATCACCAGAAAACGCGGATTTTTCGATTTGTCGCGAGATAACAAGATATTGTGCTACTGGGCAATCAGCATACAACGGTTTGCGACAAAAATCCAAACGCAAATGTTAAATTTATCTAAATCGGTCACGAATATTTCCGAACCAATCAGCAACTTTCCGTGCCGACGAACGCCCGCCCGTGCCACCACGCCTGATCTGCTCGCGCATGGAGATAAGTGCTAGCCCCGAAGCGGTCGCCCACTGCGGTCCGCCAACCTCATCTGACAGCCCTCCGATAAATGACGGCTCGAGATATCCGACCCGCGTCGGTGCGTCAAAAACCTGCTCTGCGATCTCAGCTAATCCGCGAACGATCGCTCCGCCACCGGTCAAAAATACGCCACCGGAGATCTGTGCCTTGGCCGACGCAGTCTCCCGAGCCACGTGCTGCATCAGCTCGACCGCACGCGGCTGCATGATGTCGCAAAGTATCTCCATAGACAGGTCGCGAGTCTCGTTGCGGCCAAAAGGCACGATCTCGATCACACCTTCAAGTTCGTCGGGTGTCAGCAAAAACTTTGCGACGCATCCGAAATGATGCTTTATCTTGTTCGCCTCGGGGATCGAGACGCGAAGTCCGGTCGCAATGTCCTTGGTAAACAACATACTCCCAAACGGAAACACCGCCGTGTGCTGCACCGCTCCGCGGCCAAAGATCATCAGGCTCGTGATCTCGGCCCCCATATTGACGACCGCACAGCCGTATTCTTTATCATCATCGGTCAGAACTCCCTCGGCCGCGGCGAGCGGTTCGAGGATGAGGCGTTCGACATCAATGTGCGCCTTAGCGACTGCTTTTTCAAGATTCTGGCGGGCTGCACTCGGACTCGTGACGACATGAACCCGAGCCTCAAGCCTCGATCCGTTCATACCAACCGGCTCGGTGATGCCGTCCTGCCCATCTACAATGAATTCCTGCGGCAGACGGCTAACTGTCTCCCAGCCCGGCGTCAGCGGCATCGCACTGGCACTGTCGATAGCACGTTCGACGTCATCATCGGTGATCTCTTTTTCGGGGCCGGCAACCGCGACCACACCGTGCTTATTCTCACCGCTCAGATGTTCGCCGGATAGATTGACCGTCGCAAACTCGACCCGAAGCCCGGAAACACGCTCCGCTTCGCTCACAGCTTTTCTGATCGACTCTGCAACAGCCTCGGTCGAAGTAACGACACCGCGCCTCAGTCCTTTTGATTCAGATTCACCGACGCCGACGATGTTCATCACGCCGTCAGACGAAGGTTCGCCGATCACGCACCGTATATGGCTCGTGCCGATATCGAGTCCTACTGCTTGAATTTCACTGCTCATTTTCAATTCCCGAATATGCCAATACTGGCGAGGCTCCTTCCGCATTAACCGAACGCACCTTCGCGCCCTTACCGCTAACGGCCTCGATCGCGGCTCGCAAACTCTTGCCAAGTTGATCCTTGGCCAACGAAACCGGGATCGAACGCCCAGAATCCTCGATCGTAGCGATCGGGTCGCGAGCGTTCTGTAAATTAACCTCTTTGACACGCGAGATGAGGTCGAACTGCTTCCACTCGTCGAGCATCTTCTTGTAAAGCTTGAGTCTCGCAATGTTATCGGGCATCGCGGTCACGGTCTTTGATTCGTCCCAGCCCTGCATCACCACGGAAAAATTCTTGTCAGCCGCAGTTGCTTTCGCCAGAACAACCGCTTCGGTATCGACGAGGTAATCGCCTGAGCTTAGCCGGACGACGGCAGCGGGGACACGTTCGACTACATCGACGCGAATCCCGGCCGGCAGCATTCGCGAAACGGCCGCTGTCTTGACAAAAGGAAACTTCTCGATCTTCGCCTTGATCTCACCAAGATCCGCGTTCCAAACGCCCGGCTTCTCAACCTCGGCCGACACGACTCGCCTCACATCCTCGACGGGCGTCCGCTCCGTGCCGTGAATATTGATCGCACGAACATTGAAGAAATCCGAGCTTGTCGCACTCGAATAAAACGTGATCCCGACGACCACAATAGCAACGATCAAAATGGCGCTGATCAGCAGCGGCAGGCCAAAACGCGTCACACCGTCGAACGCCGCATCTCGCCGTACGCGAGACGAAGTCTTACGTGCCCGCAATTTCGTCGAGCCGACACGAGATCTTGTTGTGACCTTTTTCTTTGCCATCAATCCTATTTCAGCCTCATTCATGAGGCTTTCCGGGTTTCGCGGCTCATAGCCCCGTCGTTTACGGCGGGGGGTGATTCGACGAAAATTCGCCTAGGGCGTTTTATCGTCTTTCCCTTGCGTGGCTTAAGCCAATACGGGGTAAGCCCGTTGAAACGGGCTGGAAAACTTTTCAGCACTCAACCCCCGCCGTAAACGACGGGGCTATGCTTTCAGCTTCTCCAATATCTCGTCCGACAACCGCGTCACGCTGCCCGCACCGAGCGTGATCACCAGATCGCCAGGCTCCAGATCGGGAACCACACGATCCGTTGCCGTCTCGATATCGCCGATGTAATTCACATTCTTGTGACCGAACCTCTTAATGTTTTCCGTCAATGCCTCAGCCGTGATTCCCTCGATCTGCTGTTCACTCGCAGCGTAGATATCAAGGATGTAAACAACATCTGCGTTGTTAAACGCGACAACAAAATCATCCATCAATTCCTGCGTCCGCGAATATCGATGCGGCTGGAAAACGACGACCGTACGCTTGCCGCCCGAGCTATTTTTCGCGGCGGACAGCGTCGCCACGATCTCCGTCGGATGATGCCCGTAATCATCGATGACCATAACACCACCAGCTTCGCCCTTGAACTGGAAACGGCGATTCGCATTCTTAAATATCGCAAAAGCCTCGGCTATCTTGTCGAACGGTACATCCATTTCGAGAGCAACTGCGGTCGCCGCCAAAGCATTGTAAACATTATGTTTACCGGGCACAGGCAGATTGATCTCACCAAGCTGTTCACCACGTTTTGAAACCATAAAAGTCGAGCCGAATGTCTCGTTATAACGAATATCATTCGCCGAAACATCGGCCTGGGCGGTCAGCCCAAAAGTCACCCGCCGACGCTTGATTCGCGGAATGATTAGTTGCACATTCGGATCGTCGAGACAAATTATGGCGGCACCGTAGAACGGCACCTTGTTCACAAAATCGGTAAAGCACTGAACGACGTCGTCCATGCCCTTGTACGATTCCATGTGCTCTTTGTCGATGTTGGTGACCACCGCGATCGTGGGATAAAGCATCAGAAAAGATCGATCGCTTTCATCGGCTTCCGTAACGAACCAATCCGACGCTCCGAGCTTCGCATTCGACCCCAAAGTATCAACCACGCCACCAACAACCGTCGTCGGGTCAAAACCGGCGTGGCCAAGAATCGTGGCTATCATAGACGTCGTCGATGTCTTACCATGAGTGCCCGAAACGGCAACCGCATAAGGCTTGAGCGTCATCAATTCCGCAAGCATCTCCGCTCGCGGAATCACGGGAATCGAGCGTTCCTTTGCCTCAACAACCTCCGGATTGTCTTCTTTCACTGCCGACGAATAGACTACGACCTGAGCGTCCTGAACATTCTCAGCGGCGTGTCCCTCGGTAATACGAATTCCAAACAGAGTCTCAAGCCGGTCAGTGTTCTTCGACTTCTTCGCATCCGAACCCGACACAACAAAACCCAGATTACACAGCACCTCCGCAATGCCGCTCATGCCGATACCGCCGATGCCGATAAAGTGAATTCGTTTTACGTGCCTGAACATAGGATCGATTTAACGCAAAGTCGCAAAGTAGAACAGCAAGGTGTCATTCCGTTTTGCCCCAAAATCTTCATTTCTTCCTTTGCGTCTTTGCTCCTTAGCGACTTTGCGTTGAAACTCTTACGCTGATCGCTTCAATTCCTCAATAATATCTACCGTCGCCGCTGCGGCATCGGGCCGTCCCAGTTTTTTCGCCGCGGATTCCATCTCGTCGATCTTCGATGGGGAATCGATCAGCCCTGCAATCTCCTCCGCTAGTCTTTCGCCGCTTAGGTCCTGCTGCAATATCATCTTCGCCGCACCGGCATTTTGCAAAGCCTCGGCGTTCTTTCGCTGATGATCGTCCGCAGCCATTGGAAACGGCACCATTATTGCCGCTTTTCCGGCAGCCGAGACCTCGGCACAAGTCGTCGCACCTGCACGGCAAATTATCAGGTCTGCTTTGCCAAATTCGACAAATATGTCCGAGATAAACGGCCTCACATCGGCTCCCGCAAACTTAGACAGCAGATACGCATTATGTATCGCGTCAAAATCCGCCTCGCCCGTCTGGTGCGTGACCGTGAGTCGATCGACGTAAGGGTCAAGCTTTTCCAATGCGTCGATCATGGCGTTATTTATCGCACGAGCCCCTTGTGAACCGCCGAAAATAAGCACGTGAAACGTCGACGATCTCTCTTTTGCTGGAATATCAAAAAATTCGCTCCGCACAGGATTTCCGGTGACAATTGCCTTCTTTCCGAAGAACGGCAAGGCTTCTTCGAACGTTAACGCCGCTCTTTCGACAAATCTCGCAAGCTGTCTGTTCGTAAAACCCGGCAAAGCGTTCGAATCCATCACCAATGTCGGCACGCCCATTATCGCCGCCATCAATAGAACCGGCCCTGAGACATAACCGCCCGCTCCGACGACCACATGCGGGCGAAATTGTCGGATAACTTTCCGCGCTTCGAGAAAACTCTTTGGCAAGACCGACAAACCTCGGATCTTGCCTGCAAATCCAACATTTTTGAGTCCGGCACTATTTATCAAGGACAATTGAAAGCCATTTTCGGGTACGATCTTCTTCTCGAGGCCGCGAGCGGTTCCGACGAAGAGAACTTCGGACTCGGCATCACGCGCCATCACTTCTTTTGCGACGGCAATTCCCGGATAAATGTGTCCACCGGTTCCGCCGGCGGCAATCAATACTTTCATTTCAAACCTTAAGGCATCCGCTTCTTTCGCCGATAGTTACGTTCGCTCGAAGGCTCTCTGTCAAAATGTTGTGCGACCGAGAAACGCGAGATACTTAGCAAAACTCCAACGCCGATCAGGGTGACTACGACCGAAGAACCACCATACGAAATAAACGGCAGCGGAATTCCTTTTGCGGGCACCATTGAGGTCACAACACTAATATTGAACAACGCCTGTACTATGATTCCCGAGATAATGCCGATGCCAAGCAACATTCCGAACCTGTCCGGGGCCATAACCGCCGCACGTGCTCCGCGCCACAGTAACAAACCAAACGCGACGACGACAGCGAGCGTTCCGACCAAACCGAGTTCTTCTCCGACGACCGAGAAAATAAAATCCGAGTACGGGTAAGGCAGATAAAACAGCTTCTGCTTCCCTTGAGCAAATCCCTCACCAAAAACACCGCCCGAGCCGATCGCATATAGCGATTGAACAACCTGATAACCTTCGTCATCGGCGTATTTGTATGGGTCGAGGAACGCCATTATCCTCTCGACCCGCCATGGAGCAATGACGATCGCCACAACACCGATCAAAAATAGCGCCACGCCAACCACACCGATATGAGCGAGTCTTGCCCCGGCCGAAAAATAGACGGCTGCGAATATCGCACACAGAACCATCGTCGTCCCGAGGTCCTTTTCGGCGAAGACGAGTCCGCCCAAAAGCCCGAGTCCGAGCAGACATGGAACAACGGTCTCTTTTATGTCTCCAACGACCTCTTCTTTTTTCGTCAGCCAGTACGCGAGGAATATCGGCAGAGCTATTTTTGCTAGTTCAGACGGCTGGAAGGAAAACCCCGCGTACCTAATCCAACGGCGGGCTCCATTGATAGGTGGAAATGCAAAAACAGCGCCCAGCAGAATAACCGTAACTAAAACAATGCCAAGCACGACCCACCATTTCTGATAGAAGCGATAATCGATCCGACTTACAACAAACATTGCCGCAAGTCCGATCATGGTAAACGCGGCTTGTTTGTAGAAGTATGTAAACTGACTCGCGCTCTCCGATTCCTTCAGCGAAAACATCGCCGACGCGCTATAGACCATCATCGCGCCAAACAACGCCAGCACCGTGGCAATGCCAAACATGAACCAATCTATGCGATCTTCTTTCATCTTGTCAGAACCGCCGCCTTAAAAACCTTACCGCGTTCCTCAAAACTCTTGAACATATCAAAGCTCGCACACGCCGGTGCGAGCAACACGGCATCGCCGTTTTCCGCAACCGCAAATCCTCTTGCAACTGCATCTTCCATTGAATCCGCACGCTCGATCGGAACGACTCCCGATAGTTGCGACTCGATGTTATCAGCATCTTCACCGATCAATATCAAAGAGCGAACCGAGGACTCTATCAGCGGAATCAGCGGTGCATAAGGTGCATTCTTGCCGCGCCCGCCGAGGATCAGGATCGTTTTTCCATTGCCGCCGCTTAGGGCTTCTAGAGCTTTTGAGGTCGCATCGACCGACGTCGCCTTCGAATCGTTGTAAAACCGAACGCCGTCGATCTCGGCGACGAATTCGATACGATGCTCGACACCTTCGAACTCCGAAACCGTCTTCCGCATCGATTCCGGCGAAGCCCCACAGGCTAATCCGGCCGCAAAAGCTGCCAAAACATTCTCGACGTTGTGCAAACCGCGAAGAAATATCTCGCCCCGTGTCGTCAAAACCTTCTCCGCTCCATTTGAACGACAAATAAGCTCTTCACCGCGAAGAAAAAGCCCGTCGATCTCCTTTTTTACACTAAAAAGAACAACATTTGCCCGCAAACCGCTCGCCCAGCTCGCTGTGATCTCGTCGTCTGTGTTCAAGACCGCCACATCTTCGGCAGTTTGATTCATAAACAACCTGTGTTTCGCCGCGGCATAGTCCTGAAATCCTTCGTAACGATCAAGATGATTCGGAGTGACGTTCAAACAGATCGCTACGTTCGGCCGAAGGTCGACAATCGTTTCCAGCTGAAAACTTGAGAGTTCAACCACAGTCCAACCGTCATCCGTCGAAGTCTCCGTCAAACTCAACAAAGGCGTGCCAATATTGCCACCAACCTGCGTCTCGATTCCCGAATTTTTCAGAAGCTCACCGATCAAAGCGGTCGTGGTGGTCTTTCCATTCGAACCCGTAATTCCCACAACTCTTCCACGCAGAAATCTGGAAGCCAACTCGACCTCGCCGATAACCTCACCGTCTTTGCGATCAACATAACGCGCCGGGATCGTATTTGTAGGAACGCCCGGCGAGATGACAACGAGATCTATCTGATCGAGCAACCACGATGGAATGTCCCCTCCGATCAACCCGACATTCAGCGTTTCTTTCAAAGATCTCGCCGCCTCAGACCACTCCTCGACCGCCCGTTTATCATGCAAAGCAACCGTGGCACCGCGCGAAGCAAGAAACCGGGCCGATTCGACTCCCGACTTCCCCGCCCCCAAAACCAACGCTTTTCTACCTTCGATGCGCATCCGAAAAATTCGTAATTCGTAATTGCTAATTCGTGATTACGATCGTGTTCCATGCGTTCCACCGTTCCACCCTGGAACATGGAACAAAACTAACGCAATTTCAGCGTCGATAAACTCAACAACGCAAACAAGATCGCAACTATCACAAACCTGAACACGATCTTAGGCTCTTTCCACCCGGACATCTCGAAATGATGGTGCAGCGGCGTCATCTTGAATATTCGCTTGCCCGGCTGTCCACCGCGTTTCGTCAATTTAAAAACCGAAACCTGCAACATAACCGAAACAGCCTCTAGAATGAACACGCCACCGATAAACGGCAGCAGGAACTCTTGCTTGGTCAGGATCGCAACCGTACCCAATGCTCCGCCGATAGCGAGCGACCCAACGTCGCCCATAAAAACCTCCGCCGGCGGAGCGTTGTACCACAGAAACCCGAGGCTCGCTCCCGCCATCGCCCCGCAAAAGACAGTCAATTCAGCCGAAGCCGGATTGTGCGTAATGTCGAGGCGTTCGGCCCACCGCGCGTCGCTGGCAATGTACGTCAAGGCGGTTAGGGCCGACATCGCGATAAATGTGACGCTGATCGCAAGTCCGTCGAGGCCGTCGGTCAAGTTCACCGCATTGGACGAACCGAGAAGGATGAAGGCGATAAAAACAAAGTAGACGGCCGGCCACAGCTGGGTAACCCCATCCGGCAGTGCCGTCGCTTTAAGAAAAGGAATACTTACGTTCCAAGGATAATTACCCCAAACGTAAAGAACTCCAAAGACGAGCAATGCTGTGACGAGTTGGCCTGCAAGTTTCTGTTTACCGGTCAAACCAAGGCTTCGCTTCTTAACGATCTTGATCCAATCGTCTGCAAACCCAACCGAAGCAAATAGCGTGGTCGCCCCCAGGGCGATCCAAAGATAAAGACTATCTAGCCTCGCCCATAAAATTGTTGAGAGGAAAACTGACCCGATTATCAGGACTCCGCCCATCGTAGGCGTTCCGCGTTTCTCCTGATGCGATGCGGGCCCTTCTTCGCGGATTTCCTGTCCAAATTTAAGATCGGCGAGCTTTCTGATGACCTTCCCGCCCAGCAGAAGTGAGACGAGAAGAGAGGTTATAGCAGCCATCGCGGTGCGAAATGTCACATACTGAATGACATTCAGGCCTTTAACGAAATACGACTCCGTCGCCCGATCGCTTTGCAAGAAAATCAGCTGGTATAAGAGGTAGTAGAGCATTAGCCAGCGGCCGAGGCCTTATCCTCCAATTCAAATCTCTCCAACAACATCTCGATAACTTTTTCGGTGCGTACGCTACGTGAACCTTTGATCAAAACAACATCGCCCGAAGTCACGATGCCTTGCAGCGTCTCTCCGGCAACGTTAGAATCTGCCGCAAACCTTGAATCCGCTAGACCGCCTTCGATCGCACCTTCGACAAGCTCTTCCCCAAGACCCCGAACACCTACGAGCATATCCACACCGCTCGTCGCGATCTTTTTTCCCGTCTCCCGATGTATGTCGGCAGCATTCTCACCCAATTCGAGCATTTCGCCCGCGACGACGATCTTACGGCTCGAACCCGCCCCATCAACCAGAGTCTCGACCATCGACAGCAAGGCATCCGGGTTGGAATTGTACGAATCGTTGATCACCGTAAATCCGGCGGTGAAATGCAGAACCTCGCCCCGCTGCGGCGGAGCCGCGACGGTTCGCAAGCTGGCGGCGATCTCAGTGACCGTCATTCCAAAGCTGATGCCGACCGATGCGGCCGCCAAAGCGTTGAGAATGTTGTGCTTACCATTGAGCGGAAAGACGACTTCGGCAGTCTCGCCGTTTACGACAAGAGTGAATAGTGTCTCGCAAAATCGTTGAAATAGAATATTCGCAGCCCGTACATCCGAAGCGTTCTCGATACCGTAGGTAATAACCTTGCCACGGCTCAGCGAACTCATCGCCGCGACGCGTGGATCGTCCGCATTCAAAACCGCCGTTCCGCCGTCCTTCATTCCCTCGACGAGTTCGGCCTTTGCCAGAGCGATTCTCTCGATCGTGCCCAAATGTTCAATATGGACCGGAAGGACGTTCAACTCTACCGCAACGTCGGGCGGAGTGATCCTGCAGAGCCGGGCGATCTCGTTCATCGGAGTGGACATTCCCATTTCGAGAACGGCAACGTCGTAGGTGCTATCTTTGGCGAGACTTAAAACTGTCAACGGATGTCCGAGACCGTTGTTGTAATTCTTGATATTCCGAAGAACCTTGCGGCCGCTGGCCTCGAGAACATGTGCCGTCAATTCTTTCGCCGTGGTCTTCCCTGCACTTCCGGTGATCGCAACGACCGGGCCGTTCCAATCAAGATAAACGGCGTGGGCGAGACGTTGAAAGGCTGCGAGCGCATCATCAACAAGAACCACACGATCACGAAACGGTTCGAGTTCAGCCTTGTGCTCGTCAAATCGATCGGCCCTGACAACACAGACCGCCGCCCCTTTCTCAAATGCCGCGACAACGTGAACCGTCGCATCGTCAAACTCGCCATTGAAGCCATTATTTCGATAATCGGGCTGAGAAAGGGCGAAGAACATCCCGCCAGCCTCAACTTCGCGCGAGTCGATAGCAAATGAACCCACTTCGATGTCGAGCAAAGCGGGATCAAGTACGGCCATCTCGG
>JANNWQ010000108.1:0-16983 GCA_031408595.1 Acidobacteriota bacterium
GGGTTACGTGATCGACGTTACCGGTTATGCCTCTGCCGAGGGTGACGCTAAGAAGAACAAAGTACTCAGCCAAAAGCGCGCTCTGGCGGTCAAAGAATATTTGATCGAGAATCACGACATCGATCTGCGAAGATTCCCGGAATCGTATGGCTTTGGTGAAATGAAGGCTGTAGCCGACAACAACACCAAGGACGGCCGCGAACAGAATCGGCGTGTCGAGATCAAATTGTTGGTCAACAGAGGCCTCAACACAAACGTTGAGATCAGAACCTCGAACTAACTTGTTCATCCGAACACGAGGGCTTACGCGTCGCTGAGACCTATTTGCTCAGCTACGCCAAGCCCTCATTCTTTTGTCGCCAGTTCGTACAAATATTGCCATGCCAAATCAGCCCCTCAGATTCGGAATAATCGGTATCTTGCTTCTTGCCTGCATCTCAGCGTTCGGGCAAACGCCTACACCAAAGCCGACGCCTGATGACGAGGTTATCAAGGTTGATTCGCGGCTGATCGTCATTCCCGTTTCGGTGACGGACGCCAATGGTCAAGCCATTACCGGACTGACCGCTGCTGATTTTCGGATTGCCGAAGAAGGCCGTGGGCAGACGATCGAGAGGCTTGGGAGCGCTGATATCGTCCCTCTTGAGATCGCCCTTCTATTTGATGTTTCGGCGAGTACCGACCCGATGTTTAGGTTCGAGCAGGAAACGGCCGCTAAGTTCCTCCGCGAGGTGATGCGTGCCGACGACAGGGCGACGATCTTTACTATCGGGCAGACGCCGTCTTTGGTTCAGAGCCGCGAGACGGCCGAAAAAGCGATCGACAGCATCTTTCGTCTTGAGACGACCAAAGGTGCCACAGCCTTCTTTGACACAGTAAAATTTGCAGCCGATCACCTTCGACGAAATTCGCCCGAAGGCCGTCGCCGTGTCATCGTGATCATCTCGGATGGCGAGGATAACTTTAGTGTTGGCGTTCAAAAGGCCCAGCGTGCGGCCGAGAGCCGGCTTGGTGAAAAAGGGCCTGATCCGGAATTCAAGAAGCTGGGAAAGATCATCGTTCAGGCCCAGGAAATGGCAAAGACGGAAGAGCGGCAACGTGTTTTGCGTTCGCTACAGGATGCGGACATCGTTCATTATTCGATAAATCCGGCGGGAAGCTCGTATCTTCTCAACAAGATCAGCGTCTTTGGCCAGGAAAATATGCAGCGGTTTTCTAATGAGACTGGCGGAACCGCGTTCCTGCCAAAATTCTTGCCCGTAGACACCAAAGATCAATATCAAAACAGCAACAACCGCCGCCAGAACTCCGAGACTCTCGAACGCATCTTTCGCCAGTTAGCCAACGAGCTACGTTCGCAATATCTGATCCAGTACTATTCCGAATCTGAATTTCCGGCAAATAAATTTGTCAAACTCGACGTCGCCGTGCCGACTCGCGGCGGAGCCCGTGTGCGTTCGCGACAGGGCTATTACGTCAAGAACTAACTATCGCCCCCTCTCACCGCCATCACACTCATCTTGCCCATTTCAAAGTTTGAGGCTGTCCGAGGTGCCACTTCGCCTTTCACCTCGATCATTTTCTTGCGAGGCGGCTTAGAGTTGGTATTCGTCGGCGGTGCCGCGATCGCTCCCATCAATGGATACTCCGGCGTCGATTTCGCGAATGGGATCGCCACAAGTCTGCCAACTGTCGTTTTCTGCTTCGAAAAAGCCGATACGAATAACACGCCCGTAAACAAAGCCACTAAAAGCGATGCCGCAGCCGTCGCCCAGAGCTTCGTTCGCTGCTTAACGTTGGCCCAACCAACCGGACAATCCGCCGTGATCACAGTGCCGTCGGCACGCTTATAAAACCGCACGCAAAGCCGCCCCTCGGCGTTCATAACCAACGTTTCCGCATCATCCTGCGTCATGCTGGAAAGGTTGTAAACATTGAGTTTGCAGTCCCCACAAAACCGCTTCCGCTCATCGCCATACATCTCATTCCAATCCGCACTACACGGACTCGCTACCGATAAGTTATTCAAAGGGCTGTCGAATCTAGGCATGTAAGAACTCCGTTCAATAAAAATGCAGCTTGTGCTGTTGAGTATTGAACGAGGTCTGAAGGAGAACTTGCACTACAGTTAAGCCAAATTACTTTCGAACCGTCTGAGGTGTGTCAGAAATAATCGGGATTAGTCGCCGGAGTGCCTTATTTATAGAGATGGAGTCAGGGAAATGCGCACGAACGTCGGGTTCGATCGCGGCAAAGTAGTCATCACTTATCAGACGGTCTCCGTCGAAAATGCGCACTGAATGGCCAGCCTTGTAAGCCGTGGCGTACTTCCCCTTTATTGCTGTTTTGCCAGTGAAATCGTATTCAGTCAACATTTCATCACCTTTGTTCTTCATAAACTAATCGTTCGTTAGCCGTTGCTCTTCGACTACTAATTATTCTGATGACAAATCTCGAGTTCGCGTCGTCCACTTCGGTATGAACAACCAATAACATTCTATCAATTGATGACTTACCAATGCTGATAAATCGCTCTTCACTTTCAGAATGGGACTCATCAGAATATGTGACAAGTGACACATCTTCAAAAACGGATTTCGCCTCTTCGAAGCTTACCTTGTGTTTTCGTAGATTCGATCTAGCTTTGCTGAGATCCCATTCAAAGATCAATTCCATCGCTCAACATCATACCACTCAAGGTAAGCTCCTCCGATACTTATGCGTGATCGGCCTACGCCTTCCGACGCCGATCGCGTTCTTCGAGATTATCAACGTCGGCGGTAGTTGCTGGCGTTTGAATTCGTTCGCGGGATGCTCGACTTTGTTTAGGATCCAAAAAACCCTCTCGGCATCGTGCCCGGCGACGATTATTTCGGCGGGGGAGGCTTTTTGCTCGAAGTACATTTGCAGGATCGGGTCCATTACTTCGTAGGGCGGCAGGCTGTCCTGGTCGAACTGGTTGGGGGCGAGTTCGGCGGACGGTTTTTTGTCGATGATCTTGTTTGGGATGATCTCGCGTCCGGCTTTTTCGTTCATGTGCCGGGCAATCTGCCAGACCTCGGTTTTTAGAACGTCGCCGAGGACGGCAAGGCCGCCGTTGGTGTCGCCGTAAAGAGTACAATAGCCGACGGCGAGTTCGCTTTTGTTGCCGGTCGACAGAAGCAGTCTGCCCTCGGCATTTGAGATCGCCATGAGGATCACGCCGCGCAGTCTCGACTGCATGTTCTCAGCCGCCAGCGATTCGCCGCCCTTGGTCGGCTTGTGAAGTTCCATCTGCTTGAGCAAAACTTCGAAAGTGTCCGATATCGGCTCGATCCGGCTTTCGCAGCCTAGGTTTCGCACCAATTCTTCGCTGTCTTTGATGCTGCCATCGGATGAGAATGGCGATGGCATCATTACGCAAACGAGATTCTCAGCACCCATCGCTTCACCGGCGAGAGCCGCTACCAGAGTGGAATCGATGCCACCGCTCAGCCCAAGAACAGCTTTCTTAAACCCATTCTTCGCCGCGTAATCGCGAATCCCGAGCACCAATGCCCGATGTATCGAATCGATCTCGCCGCCCGTAATGCCGCGTGCATCGGGCTTCCTTACATCGAGATTGACCGTCTCGACAAACTCCTCAAACGCCGTCGCCTGCAAGATAATATCGCCCTGCTCATCAGCGATCAGGCTCGCTCCGTCGAAGATTATCCCATCGTTTCCGCCAACTAAGTTCACAAAAACGATCGGCCGCTTTTGCAGCTTCGCACGATGCGCGACCATGTCGCAGCGGAGGCGAATCTTGCCCTTGTTGTAGGGCGAAGCGTTGACCGAAACAATTATGTCGGCTCCCATCGCAAGCACTTCGTCAGTCGGATCGCTCTCATACAAACGCTCTTTCCAGAACGTCTTGTCGTTCCAAAAATCTTCGCAGACGACCACACCGAGCTTTACGCCATTGACCTCAAACAACCGCCGGTTCCGCCCATCGCTCGGCTCAAAATATCGTGGGTCATCAAAAACATCGTATTCCGGCAGCAAGGTCTTGTCGGCAAACCCCAGCAATTCTCCATTCGACATGACCGCCGCCGAATTATACAACCGCCGCCCGTCCGTCTCCTCATTCTGCCGGATCGTCCCCAAAACCGCCGTTATCCCGACCGTTGCCGGAATAATATCACGCAGCGAATCGCCCACATGCTCAATAATATCGCGGTCCTGAAACCAATCCTGCGACGTATATCCGTGCGTCACAACCTCAGGAAAAACAACCAGATCCGAACCATCGCTCTTCGCTTTTTCAATGGCAGCGATGATCTTGGAAACGTTCCCGGCAATGTCGCCGTTGGTCGTGTTGATCTGGGCGATGGTGACTCGCATAAGATTTTTAACAAGGGATTCACGCAGATTCTCGCGGAAAGAAAAAATCTGTGCAAATCAGTGTTAATCCGTTGTTTCAACCGCCTTCTTCACCATCGTCAACCGATTCCCGCGGTCGTTGTATTTGACCTCGTCCATGATGTTGTAGATGAATAGGACGCCGCGGCCGCTGGTTTTGAAGAGGTTTTCGGGGTCGAGCGGGTCAGGAATGTTCTTGACGTCGAAGCCCTCGCCTTCATCCTCGATGGTGAATTTTGCTTCGGCCTTTGAGACCTCGGCGGTGATGCGAATGAGTTTTTGAGCGTCAAATTTATTGCCGTGCTTGACGGCATTTACAAAGGCCTCGTCGAGGGCGACGAAGAGATTTGATTCTTCGGGTTTGATGACGCCGAGCTTCTCGACACGTTTCATCAGATACTCGAGCACGATGTGCATCGTCGAGATCGCCGACGGCAGTTCAAACTCGATATTCTCGTGCAGGTCTGCCACCATGTCCTTTGTATCGACAAAACGGATCTTGTAATCGAGAACCGTAGCGACCAGATTTTTTAGCTCTTCCTCGTCAAAATTATCGCGGCGGTAATTCGATGCACACAGCTTAAATGCCTTGACGTGTTCCTTCGCCGTGACCGCCGGGAAATCGGGCAGGCAAACCGGCTCTTCGATATTTACCGAAGCCTGATCGCCGGGCCGCACGTCGAGGTCAGTGATGACGAGGTCATAGCCTTCCATGTTCGTGATCGACATGGCATCGCTGCGGCTTTCGACAATCTTGACCGTATGGCCAACATGGGCGAACACCTCTTCGAGCGCCGTCGCGAGGTCGTCTTGGTCATCGATGATGAGGATTTTTCGCTGCATAAAGCGAGGGGAAATAGCCAAAGAGCAGTACGTTTAAGATCTAACCGTTGTTGCAAATAATACCCCAAATTGGTAGTTATCTTCTAACCATGCCGGACGAAAAGGACACCGTATATAAGTTCGCCGCTCTGTCGGGATATCCGCTCAAAAAGCGTCTGATGATCCGTCTTG
This sequence comes from Acidobacteriota bacterium, assembly GCA_031408595.1. GTDB lineage: Bacteria > Acidobacteriota > Blastocatellia > Pyrinomonadales > Pyrinomonadaceae > OLB17. The sequence goes on from JANNWQ010000108.1 coordinate 5,395, forward strand.
CCGATTTGGTCTTTTTCTCAGCAATTTGGCTCATGGGCAAGCTCACCACATTTGAGATCGAGGGCCGCGAACATCTCGACGCGATCGAGCAAAGCGGGCGGATACCGATCTATACTTTCTGGCACAACCATATTTTTTTGGGCACATACTACTTTCGAAAACGAGGAATCGTGATCATGACGTCCCATAGTTTTGACGGCGATTACATTGCTCGATTCATACAGCGTTTTGGATACGGAGCGATCCGCGGTTCGTCTTCGCGAGGCGGTTCGCGTGCCTTGGTGACGATGATCAAAGCCATGCGCTCAGGCCTTCCAATGGGGTTTAGCCTCGACGGTCCACGCGGCCCACGGCACGTCGTCAAACCCGGCCCGGTCATGCTCGCGAAGAAAGCGGGCAATCCGATCATGCCCTTCGTCGTCGAGCCGCGATCCTTTTGGGAAACCAAAAGCTGGGATCAAATGCACATCCCCAAACCCTTCACCACCGCCCGCATCATTATCGGCGAACCGATCTATGTCTGCCCCGACGATGATATCAACGCCAAGCTTGCCGAACTTCAAACATCACTCGACAGCCTCGTCGAACGCGGGCGTGTGTGGCGCGCTGGATAAAAAATTGGCTGCCAGCAGCACAAAACTTATCCAGATCGCATCAGCGAGCAAAAGATGCCCGACCTGCAGCAGTATCGGTGCGAGCATAAACAGCGTCAGCGAACCGAACACTATCTGAGCCAAGATCAGTATCGACAACGCGTTTGACCATCTGACGACGCCCGCTTCCTTACCACTCTCTTTCGCGATCCAACCAGCCAGAAAAACAACAAACACGCTCGTCAGTATCGCCGTGATCGGATGCAATAAACGCAGTCGGAGCAACATATGCGACGTCGATGAGAAGTCCTGAGCAACACCCTCGGCAAGCGTTCCCGCCGGGAATAGCATGTGTGCCAACGCTGCGATCGAACCGCTGATGCCCACCACAAATATCGCCACGATCCCAACGATGATTGCAACGAAATACTTGCGATGCACGTCCCATTTCAATGGCATCTCACAACACGCATATCGAGCCGTCAGCGTGAGAAAAGCGAGCAAAATGAAAGTATTTAGCAGATGCCCAGCCATCCAGAAAGGACGTGCGGCGGTCAATGTCGTTGCAGTATTGCCGGTAAGCACAAGGCCGGCTCCAACCAACGCCTCGGTCAGGATAAAGATGAAAGAACCGATCGCCGTCTTGCGTATCTGAGTTCCCTTACCAAATCGCCGAAATGTCCAAACAACCAATGCCACGACCGCGACAAGAGCCAGAAAACTCGTGATCCGATGCGAAAATTCGATCACCGTTTTCAGCTCCGGAGCAGATGGAATGACCTCGCCGTGGCAAGTCAGCCAGTGCTGTCCGCACCCATCGCCGCTTTTTGAAGCACGTAGGAAAACACCCCACAGAATCACTACAACATTCCACGCGACCACCAGCCACGCGTACCGAGCGAAATTATTTAGCTTTCTAAAACCGTCCATTTTGCTTAGAATAGCACTTTCGTCACTAAAACTGTTTCTTCCTTATTGCTCCTTTCTATTTGACCATACCATGCCAAAAGAACGCATCGACAAGTTACTGGTCGAGCAAGGCCTGGCCGAATCCCGCTCCCGCGCCGCCGCGATGGTGATGGCCGGGATCGTGATCGGCGGCGAGAAAAAAGCGGTGAAGCCATCAGATAAATTTGAGACCACCGCAACCATTCGGCTAAAAGGTGCGTCTATTGACTTGAGATACGTCGGTCGCGGCGGCCTAAAATTAGAAGCCGCTTTGCGGGAATATAATGTCGATGTCAGGGGATCGACCTGTATAGACATCGGCTCATCGACAGGCGGCTTTACCGATTGCCTTTTGCAGCACGGAGCCGGCAGGGTGGTCTGCATTGATTCGGGAACAAACCAGCTCGTCTGGTCACTGCGGAGCGATGAACGCGTCGAGGTTCGTGAGCAAACTAATGCCCGCGACCTCGTGCCGGCAGATTTTGACACTCTATTCGACCTCGCTGTGATGGACGTTTCATTTATTTCAGTGACAAAGGTCATCCCGGCGATCTTGCGGCTACTCGTCAACGATGGGCGACTGATCGTGCTGATCAAGCCGCAGTTCGAAGTGGGCCGCGGCGAGGTTGGCAAGGGCGGGATAGTTCGTGATAGTGAGAAACATGAACGTGTAGTAAATGAGATCAATGCGTTTGCTACTGGGCTGGGATTAAACATACAAGGCGTGATCGATTCGCCAATACTGGGTGCAGAGGGGAACAAGGAGTTTTTGGCGTTATATGCAAAGGGAAACTGATAACAATTCCGAATCTGAACAAACCTTTGTCGAAGGGCTCGACTTCTATTTTGACGAAGGAATGATGGTACTCACGCGCAAATATCTGCTCGATCGCGGCAAGTGCTGTAACACGGGTTGTCGCCATTGCCCGTACCCGACCGCGTCGGCGGCAGCTTCATAGCATGAAGATGTCGAGTTCACCCTCCTCACCTCTAACGACACTCTCGTCATCACTCTCCGAGTCTGTTTTCTCATTAATGTACGCATCTGTCACATATGTATGTACATATGTGTTAGTAGCAGCTTCCTCCGCGAAGTCGTTTTCAGCCAAATAGACATCTCCACCGTCTAGTCTCATCACGGCAATAGACGATATTAGGCTCTCGAGTATTCGCCGCTGATTCGCATTGCGTGGATATCTGATGCCGTAGTACACCCATTTGCCATCGCGAGACGTCGTTACCATGCCTGCGTTGCGCAGATAGGCTAGATGTCTTGAGACTTTTGGCTGACTTTCTCTCAATCGATCCGCCAGAAACCCGACAGCTACGGGACCGTCGGCCATTAGTGCCAAAAGTCTCAATCTAGTCTTATCCCCAAGGGCTAAGAACATCGTTTCGAGTTGTGCAAATGTTGTTTCATCCATCCGTGGTTCTCTTTTAGCCACATCATATTACTCTATCCGTATATTTATGACAAGTCGCCATTTCTCCGCGCATCCGCAGCCCAGATTGATTTGCCGGCTACTCTCGTTTACGATTAGCCCTGTCAGCTAACACCACCATGACCAAACGATCTTTATTTACCAAATCGGTCCACGCGGGCGACGATCATACTAGTCATTTTGGTGCACTTTCGGTACCGATCTACCCAGCGTCGACCTTTGCCTTTTCGGATGCCGACGAGGGGGCGGCTATTCACAACGAAGAGAAGGATGGCTACTATTACGGGCGTCTCGGCAACCCGACCCAGCGTGCTCTCGAGGTAGCGGTTGCCGAGCTTGAGAATGGCGAGCAGGCACTGGCCCTCGCGTCGGGCATGGCTGCTCTCTCTGCCGTTGTGTTTACTCTGGTAAAAACGGGTGAACACATCGTCGCACCGCAGTCGATGTACTCGACGGCGATCAATTTCTTTCACCATATCAGTGAACGATTCGGCATCGAGACCACATTTGTCGACGCGACCGATGCCGAGAATTACCGTACGGCTGTCCAGCCTAATACTCGCCTCTTTTGGATCGAGACTCCGACGAATCCCCTCGTGTTGATCACAGATATCGAGGCGGTTGTGCGTATCGCCCGTGAGCATTCGATCAAGACCGTCGCGGACAATACCTTCGCCACGCCGTTCAATCAGCGGCCGCTCGAACTCGGTGTGGATGCTGTAATTAATAGTGCTACAAAATACCTTGGCGGCCACAGCGACCTTACGGCCGGTGTGCTCGTCGGCAGTCGCGAGGTGGTCGAGGCCGCGCGTAAAGGTGCGAACAGGTTCTACGGCGGCAATATCGCTCCGCAGGTCGCTTGGCTTGTGATTCGGGGCATCAAGACTTTGGCCCTACGAATGGAACGTCATAATGCGAACGCTCTCGTTATCGCGAATATGTTGGGCGATCATCCAAAGGTCGAGGCTGTCTTTTACCCCGGACTTGAGTCGCATCAGAACCATGAGATCGCAAAGAGGCAGATGCCTGGCGGTTTTGGTGGTATGATCGGCTTTGATCTGGGCACAGTCGAACGCGGTAAGGCTTTTGCCAATGCCGTCAAGCTCTGCACGCTCGCCACTTCGCTCGGCGGCGTCGAAACTATCTTGCAACATTCCGCTTCGATGACCCACGCGACTCTTCCCCACGAAGATCGCCTTAAAGCAGGCATCACGGACGGCCTTATTCGCCTTTCTGTCGGCATCGAAGACGTCGATGACCTGATAGAGGACATCACCCAGGCACTGGACACTATCTAACATATCTGTATATCGTAATATGTCGTACATTCTCGCACTCGACCAAGGCACAACGAGCAGCCGATCAATCATCTTCGACCACGATGGTACCGTCATCTCGGTCGGCCAGCAAGAACATCGGCAGATATTCCCGGCGAGTGGATGGGTCGAGCATGATCCGATTGAGATCTGGGAAACACAGATGGCGACTGTGACCAAAGCTCTTGAGCGGGCGAACCTGTCTGCATCGGATATTGCCGCTATCGGTATCACCAACCAACGGGAAACCACCATTATCTGGGATCGTGTAACAGGCGAACCTATCCACAACGCCATTGTTTGGCAAGATCGTCGTACCTCGGCGATGTGCGATTCGATCCGAGAAAAGCATGGGGAAACGATCCGCAGCAAGACCGGCCTTGAGGTCGACGCGTACTTTTCGGCGAGCAAGATCAGGTGGCTGCTTGAGAACGTTTCCGACGCTCGCCGTCGTGCCGAGAATGGTGAACTAGCATTTGGAACGGTCGATACATGGCTTGTTTGGCAGCTCACAAATGGCGGCTCGCACATTACGGATGTGTCCAATGCGTCGAGAACGATGCTTCTCGATATCAATACTCTTACGTGGGATGAGGAGTTGCTGTACATATTCGATATACCACATGTGTTGCTTCCGCAGGTTTATTCATCGTGTGAACTTTATTGCGAAGTGGAAGCTGAGGGTGATTTGCCGGGCGTTCGCATCGCGGGTATTGCAGGGGATCAACAAGCAGCGTTGTTCGGACAGGCATGCTTCGATGCGGGGTCGACTAAGAACACATACGGCACGGGCTGCTTTATGCTCCAGAATGTCGGGGACAAGCCGGTTGCATCGAGCAACCGTTTGTTATCGACCGTCGCCTGGCAGATCGACGGGCGTACTGAGTATGCACTTGAGGGTAGTGTGTTCATTGGCGGGGCAGTCATACAGTGGTTGAGAGATTCGCTTGGGATCATAGAGACCTCGGCGGACGTTGAGGCTTTGGCGGCGGCGGATAATGGTGGCGTCTATTTGGTTCCGGCATTTGCGGGACTGGGGACGCCGCATTGGGATCAGGATGCGCGGGGCATAATCGTTGGCTTGACTCGCGGCACAGGCAAGGAACATATTGCTCGGGCCGCAGTCGAGTCGATCGCGTTCCAAACGGCTGACCTTCTTACCGCAGTGAATGCCGATTCGCGTGTTGATCTGACCGAGCTTCGCGTAGATGGAGGGGCGACGCGCAATGATTCACTGTTACAGTTCCAAGCTGACATTCTGCAGATAACTGTCATTAGATCGAAGACTGCTGAGACGACTGCGCTTGGTGCCGCATATCTAGCTGGACTGGCAGTTGGCTTTTGGAAGGACAAGGCCGAGATTGGGGAGCATTGGCAAGTGGATAGAAGATTTGAACCGCGAATGTCGGCCGCAGAAGCTAGCCGTCTGATGGAGCGTTGGCACGAGGCGGTGAGTCGGTCATTAAATTGGGAAAGATCGTAATATATGATTTACCGTATATGTATAGGTGCAAGCAAGCCCCAGTTTGTCGAGCTTGCGGCATTTCTATCTAAAGATCAGCCTTCGCGGGCGTCTTCGCCCTTTGACTTGCTCATTACCGGTGCGGCTGATGCGGTTGGCAGTGGTAGGCCGATGCCGTCGGCACTGACCAAGGGTGTTTCGTCGCCTTCACGCTCGTCGAGCGAATCGGCGATGATCATCTTGCCTGATTGCTTGGTGAAGGTCAGCATTTCGTTCTCAAAATCGACGATCACATAGTCGCCGGTCTCGACCTGTTCGGTCGCGACTAAATTTGACAGCGGATAGACGAGGAATCGCTCGATCGCACGCTTGAGGTGACGGGCTCCGTACTTGAGATCGATGCCCTCGCCGAGCAAGTATTCCTTGGCCTCGGTCGTACATTCGAAAACGAATTTGGTACCGGCCGAGTCGGTGATACGATTCTGAACGCTGCGCAGCTCGATATCGAGTATCAGTCTGAGGTGATGTTCCTTGAGGCTGCGAAAGACGACCACCTTGTCGATGCGGTTCATAAATTCCGGTGAGAATTTACGCTTCGCGGCTTCGAGAGCGGTGCGGTAGATCTTGGTGTCGATCTCGTTATCGGCCTTCACCTGATCGGTCTTGGTCGGGGCAAACCCGATACCGCCCGAGATCATGTCTGACATTTCTCGAGCACCGAGATTGGACGTCATGATGACGACGGTCCTCGAAAAATCTACACGGCGATTGTCGCCTAGCGTTAGAGTCGCCTTATCGAGTATTCCCAGCAAAAGCTGCCAGAGCGAATCCGAAGCCTTCTCGATCTCGTCAAACAGCACGAACGTCAGCTTATTGTCGTCGGTGTGTGCCTTGTCGAGATTCTCCTGCGTCAACATCGGCGAGGTCTCGCGATGACCGAGATATCCCGGAGGCGATCCGATCAGCTTGGCGATCTCGTGCGAGTGTTGAAACTCAGCACAGTCGATCTTCACCACAGCGTGCGGATCATGGAACAGCACTTCGCTGGCCGCCTCGACAACTCGCGTTTTACCCGAGCCGGTAGGCCCAAGGAAAAGCATTGTGCCGATCGGACGCGAAGGGTTGTTCATCCCGGCGAGATATATCTGGAACAGCCCGCTCATACGGCGAACGGCGCGTTCCTGGCCAACGATCTGAGCTGTGAGTTTATCTTCAAACTCAGCAGCCCGCGGGCTCTTGCGATCGGGGTCGAGCAAGATTCCCTTGTCTGTGTTCTCTCTTTTCTTTGCCGATTCCTGTTTCATCTCTTTCCTCGCTTGAGAGCCTTTTGGCCTCATACCCTAGAACGTAAATTCTACCCCAAACTTGCCGGCGTTCGCAGAATACGCGGGTGCCGACAGTAATGATGATTTCAAAAGATGTATCGTTGGCTGGACTTTAGAGCGTGGGACGCATGTCACGCCCAGATGACGGCCGCAGGTATGAAGGCCCACGCCGAAATAAGATTTAACATATAAGTAAACATTGACGCAATAGGAGTGGCGGAATATTTTTAATGAATTTTGTGGAAAATGAACCGCATTGAAAATTTCGGATTCGAGAAAGTGAGCCCGTATGCGAGGTGTGAATTCCGAATCTTCGCGGCTGTGCCGCTCCATTTGCGGAAAAGCTATGCTTTTCCGTCGCATTTAAAATCAATCCTCGCGGCTCTGCCGCCGCTCTCTTGCGACCGAAACGGCGGCAAGCCGCGACATTCATTAACTTTACGTGACGGAGAAGCAGAGCTTCTCCGCAAATAGACGGGCAAGCCCGGACACCTAGTCGTAATACTCCAGCCCCAGATGTGTGATCAACTCTTCACCTTTTAGATGTCGCAGAGTATTTTTTAGCTTCATCAATTGAATGAAAAGATCATGCTCGGGATAGAGTCCCGGGGCGGTTTGGGGGGCTTTGAAGTAGAACGAGAGCCACTCCTGGACGCCTTTCATGTTGGCGCGCTGGGCGAGGTCCATGAAGAGTGCAAGGTCTAACGCGAGCGGAGCGGCTAGGATCGAGTCGCGGCAGAGGAAGTCGATCTTGATCTGCATCTTGTAGCCGAGCCAGCCAAAGATGTCGATGTTGTCCCAGCCTTCTTTGTTATCGCCCCGGGGCGGATAGTAGTTGATCCGGACGACGTGATGAAAATCGCCGTACAGGTCGGGATAGGTTTCTGGCTGAAATATGTGTTCTAGAACCGAGAGTTTCGAGACCTCTTTCGATTTGAAATTCTCGGGGTCGTCGAGCACTTCGCCGTCGCGATTGCCGAGAATGTTTGTCGAGTACCAACCGTCTAGTCCGAGCATTCTCGATTTCAAACCGGGAGCGAGGATGGTCTTCATCAACGTCTGTCCGGTCTTAAAATCTTTACCGCAGATCGGCATCTTGGTCTCGTCGGCAAGCTCGACAAGGGCCGGGATATCGACCGTGAGATTTGGGGCTCCATTGGCAAACGGCACGCCTGATTTCATCGCCGCATAGGCATAGATCATCGACGGAGCGATCATCGGATCGCTATCGTACATCGCCTTTTCCAAGGACGCGACCGACTGATGAATTTCCGATTCCTCGATGTAGATCTCGGTCGAAGCGCACCAGACCATGACCAGACGCGAGCAGTTGTTGTCCGTCTTAAACTTAGCGATGTCAGCAATTAGCTGCTCCGCCAGGTCCATCTTGTTTTTGCCGGTCTTGACGTTTTCACCGGTTATTCGCTTGACGTAATTCTGCTCAAAAACGGCCGACATCGGCTTGAGGCTTGAGAGCGGCTCGGAAAGCTGATTGAGAAGGTCTTTGTCGAGAACGCCGGCGTTCATCGCAGCGTCGTATGCACTGTCATGGAAAATATCCCACGCGCCAAAGACGATGTCGTCGAGGCTTGCGAGCGGTACAAAATCCTTGATCAGCGGCGAACGGTCATCCGTACGTTTGCCCAGACGGATCGTGCCCATCTGTGTCAGCGAGCCTACAGGCTGCGATATTCCACGCTTTACCGCTTCGACACCCGCCACCAAAGTCGTGCTGACAGCCCCAAGGCCAACCAGCAAAACACCTAATTTCCCCTCTGCAGGAGCAATCTCAACACCCTTATCTACCATTGGTTTTCTCCGAAAGTAACAAAACTATAAGGATAGCGGTAAGCCGTGTTCAAGGCAAATGCGGGAGCAGTGGTCAGTAGTCAGTAGTCAGTAGTCAGTAGTCAGTAGTCAGATTCTTGAAATCAACTGCCGACCACTGACCACTTTTTTAGAAGCCACCTGCGAATTCCTTCGTCACAGACAAACCTTGCACCGCGAGGGAGATCGCGTCGATCTGGTCGTCGTGGGTGCCGGTTGGGAAGGCGGCGGCTTCTTCGACCAGATCGTGGTTCCAGTGGCCGCGGATTAGGAAGACGCGGCCGGCCTCTGCGGCCGCCATCCAGCCTATGGCTCGCGAGTGTTTGTCACCGCGCGGTTTTACGCCTCGCAGGGCACGTCCCAGAGTTTGTTTTTCGCGTCCGAGGTCGGCGAGAACGGCGTGGCCGTTGGCTGAGAGTTCGACGATGTGCGACGCGTCTGGCTCGGCGGCGATACGTCCCAGGATGTAACGACGCTGCTCGGGGTACTCGATCTTGCGTCGAAAACCGCCGTCGATGTAAATATTCTGCTCCTTATCGACGGCCACACGAAAGCTCGCCGTATAATCCGAAGTCGTCCCGGCCGAACAAGCCAGATCGTACGCCCGCACCCACTTCAACCCCGGCGGCGGAGCGTTAATGATCTGTTTGAACCAATCGCGTTTAAATATCCCACCCTCGGCCGGCGAAGGCCGCTGCTGATAGAGCGATGCGAATGACCACGTGCCGATCTGTTCGCGGGTGTGTTCAAGCTGCTTCACCGAAAATCGTTCCGGCCAGAGTGCATCGCCGGGGAGGCGACCCAAGGGGTCGAATTTCGAATTACGAATTACGAATTTCAAATTAGGATCGAGAGATGCCAGTTCCGGCTCCACTTCGTTTGACTCGTTATCAGTGCTTTCTTCGTCTTCTTCCGAATTCGTAATTCCTAATTCGTAATTCGTAATTCTCCCCGCCGCTTCGGAAAGCGCCGGCAGATCGATCACTTCCCACTGCTCGCCGCCCTCGGCGGCTTGTTGGAGCAGGCGGCCGGCGAGGTCGTCTTCGTGCCAGCGGGTTTGGATGAGGACGACCTGGCCGCCGGGTTCGAGGCGTGTGTAGAGGTCGTTGTTCCACCAATTCCAAACTTTGTTTCGATAGGTCAGCGAATTCGCCTGTTCGCGGTTTTTGACAGGGTCGTCGATGATGATCAGATCCGCTCCAAAGCCGGTAATGCCGGCTCCGACGCCTACAGCTTTAAGTCCGCCGCCCATTGTGGTCTCCCATTCGGATTCGGTGTTCTTAGGGCGTTGGCTGGCGAAGGGAAAGGAAGAGCCACCTGCGTTAGCGGGCGGCGTGGGCCTCGACTGCGGGCTCGAACAGTCGCAGCCGGTCAGTTTACCGTTTCGGACTTCGATCGAGTTGTGATCTATTCTCGCGGCTTCGCCGTTATGCAGTGCGGTGAGGCTTGCCTCAACGGATTCGCCCGAAACCGAACCTTCGAGGCTATGCCTCGCCTCTGTCGCCTGCTCCGCAGGCTCCGACGGGAGTTGTTGGCCGCTTTCGGTGAGGCAAGCCTCACCGCACTGCGATACGGCAGAGCCGCAGGTGAACATCGGAGCGTATTCGGCATCGGTCACGCCGGAGGAACCGGCGTTGCAGGCGAGGGCGCCTGCGTTCCCGGCGGTGAGGGCGTGGTCTTCGGCTAGGACTCGTTTGATGCCGCGTGAGAATGTGTTCGCGAGCTTCTGTCCGTAGCTCGCGATGATCGTGCGCATCGCGGGATCTTTCTTGAGGCGCCAGGCGGCGTAGCGGACGGTGACGAGTTCGGATTTGCCGTGGCGTGGCGGCATGAAGATCATCAAACGATCGATCTCTCGCGCGGTCAGGCGGCGGAGGCGTTTGTAAATGTAAAGCTGATGCTTCGCAGTCCACGTCATATTCGGCGAAACGGATATGAGCCACTGTTTGAACTCGTCGTACTCTTCTTTCGCAGGATCGGGCGGACGAAGGTGAGAAGGTGAGATAGCGAGAGGGTGAGCCGGAAGCGGTGGTACGGGCCTAATCCCACTTTCTCCCGCGCTCATTTCCCCACCTTCTTCTTCGACGACGGGCGGCATTTCCTTCAAAACAACGTTCCATCCGTAGCGTTCGATCCAGCCGGAGGTGGCGCGGGCGTTTTCGTAGCGGCGGTACATTACGCGTCGGTGAAAATCGTGGTAGCCGAGGTCGCGCATCTCGCGCTCGATCTGCTCGTGTTTTTTGCCACGGTATTTAAGATAAAGTTCGCGACAAGCCTCGATGCGCTCGAGGGTGCGTTCATGGTCGGTCATAGGCGAGAGAGTAAAGTTAAGAACTAAAAACTAATAACTAAAAGTGAGGAGAACCGTCTGGGTGGAAGATGCTGGGAGTGATCTCTGCGATCAGGTAAGAATTATTGGTGGAAGAAACGGTCACGGAACCAACGTAACTGATTTTCTCTGAAATTAGAATACCTGTCCGCCGCTAATGCCGATAACGTCGCTATTCGCCGATAATGTAGCGATTCGCCGATAAAAGAGTTTTTAAGAGTTTTTGGGCGCGCCAAAAACCGAGGAATAAAAATAAAAAAAAAAAAAAAGGTGGTGGGTAATTAGTATGTTAAGGGTGTTTTGAGGGGAAAAAAAAAAAAAAAAAAACCCCCACCCACAAAAAGTTG
>JANNWQ010000109.1:0-2331 GCA_031408595.1 Acidobacteriota bacterium
GAAGGCTAGTAAGAAAGGCTCGTGCGAGTTCAAATACGGTTTCTTTAGACCTTCCAAATTCACGTGACAACAGTCCGTTGCTCTGTCCCGCACGCTTGTTGTCGATCACATCAACAACGGGAGCGAAATCCATATTGAAACCGAGAGTCACAAGGGCGTCGGCAACGATCAAACCGAATTCTGCGGCTTCGGCAGCTTGGGCGAACTTGCTTGCCGCGGGCATTGGCGTTAAGACACGGCGAAGACGATCGACAAGGCCGCCTTCCTGATCGATGCTCAAAAAGGGGACCAAGGCTGACCTGTCCCGGATCGCGTCGAGCAGATCCCGCGTCTGCCGAGCCTCTCGAATATTCCTCGCGAATAGACAAATTCCGCCCGGCGACACCTCATCTAGAAGCTGCTCAGTCGCGACATCGAGATCGGGCCCGCCGATGCCGATAAAGAATAATTGTCCTATTTTTTGCTCTAGGGTAAGCGAGCGGAGTTGTTCAACCATTACAAGAGATTTGATGTTAACAACTCAGCTTGTGTATGTCGAAACGGCTGGTTTCTTCCATTCGCGTTTCTTCGTGTTGATTCGTGGCTTTTCTTAAGACCTTAGCCACGAATGAGCACGAAATAAAAAACGAATAAAACGAAAGCTAATTAAAAAAGCTCTCAGCCATCAGCGTCGCATTCGTGGACGTATTAGTCACCGAATAGGAGAATCCAGGCTGAACCGAATACGCGCCGACATCGCCGAGTTTTGAGATCGCGACAAAGCCTACCTGAAAGTCTTTTGCGGCCTTTGGATCGCGGTCGATGATACGTTTGACGGCCTCCGCACATGCCTTTTTCGGAGAATAGCCGAAGCGCATCAGTTCGATGATCGTGTGGGTGCCGGATATTCGGATGACCTCTTCGCCAACGCCCGAGCTTGTCGCGGCCCCGACTTTGTTATCCACAAATAGTCCGGCACCGATGATCGGCGAATCGCCGACGCGGCCGTGCATCTTAAATGCCATTCCACTCGTGGTACACGCTCCTGAAAGGTCGCCTTTCGCATCGAGGGCGATCGTTCCCATTGTGTCGTGGTTGAATGAGCCGTCTTCAAGCGTATTCGGGGCCGATAGGGAATTCTGGCTTACCGATTTGCGGTTCTCGATGTTCATTACCGGCCTGTACTCAGATTTCCTAAGCCATTTTTTCCACTCTTTCTCGGCGTCGGGCGACAGCTTTTCCGGCCTCCTTTCGAAGCCGTTCTCCAACGCAAATTGCAACGCCCCATCCCCGGCCAGGCACACATGTTTCGTCGTCTCCATCAGCTTTCGTGCGACGGAGATCGGGTGTTTTATGTGCCGTAGAAAGACGACACTACCGCAATTCGCCTTGTGATCCATGATCGAGGCGTCCAGCGTCACAAATCCGTCGCGGTCGGGAAACGCATCGAGCCCGACACAGCAGCTTGTCTCGGCCTCAGCCGACCGTGAAGCCTGCTCAACGCCGTCTATTGCCTTCCCACCAGCCTTGAGGATTTTCCATGCGGCCTCGTTAGCTCTAATTCCGCTGTCCCAAGTGGAGACGACGACCGGCCGTTGGTAGCGAACGGCCCGCTCTGCTGCCTCAGTTTTTTGAGTAGCAAGTAGCGGCAACGCGGCAAGGGACGTTTTTAGAAATGTGCGGCGATCTGCCATCTTATTCTCCTACACAATCTTAGCTTTGATCTTTTCAAGTAATACTTTAGACTCATCGGCCGATAAATTCGCAATATCGATGTCTCGAAGTTCATCGATTGCCGTCTCGTTTGTAACGGCAAATAGAGAAAACTGCGATGCAAGTCGTCCACCTGCGGCTTTCGCGAGGCCAGTTTTTCGTTCGTCGGCGAATACGGCGAGTTCGTACTGTTCGAGCTTTTCGAGGACGCTTTTTGCACGTTCGATAACGTTTGCGGGCAATCCGGCGAGTTTCGCGACGGCGATTCCGTATGATTTCGACGCTTTGCCGGGCTGGAGTTTGTGCAGAAAGACCACATTGCCGTCTTTTTCGGTCGCGGTGATCTGATAGTTCTTCGCTCCCGGCAGATTTTCAGCCAATTCGGTCATCTCGTGATAATGCGTTGCAAACATCGTCTTTGCGGCGTGTTCGGTTGAATTATGCAGGTGTTCTGCGACCGCCCACGCGATCGAGAGGCCGTCGAAGGTTGATGTTCCGCGGCCTATCTCGTCCAGCAGAACGAGGCTTCGGGGCGTCGCATTGTGCAATATCGCTGCGGTCTCGGTCATCTCGACCATAAATGTCGAACGGCCCGAAGCAAGGTCATCTGAGGCACCCACGCGTGTCCATACGCGGTCA
>JANNWQ010000110.1:0-4093 GCA_031408595.1 Acidobacteriota bacterium
TGAGGACTTTGCTCAGGTCGGTCAAGAGATGGATTTCAAGATCCTTCGCATCGAACCGGCAGATCAGAAGATTGGCCTCTCGCATCGTTCGGTCGGCAAGGATGACGAACCCGGCGTTGCCGATACGAAGATGTATTCGACCGAAGCAAAGGGCGGTATGGCGTCGCTTGGCGAGCTTGCAAATCTGAAATTTGGCTCGGCCGCAACAGAAGCACCTCCTGCTGAGGAAGAGGCTCCGAAAGAAAAGAAGAAGAGCAAAAAGGCAGCCGCCAGCGAAGAAGCTAGTTCCGATGCCGCACCTGATGAACCCGAGGTCACAGAAGAAGCGGCTCCCGCCGATGCAACCGCAGAAGAAGTACCGGTCGAAGCGGTCGAAGAAACTGTGGCTGAGACTGTTGCCGAGGAAGCTCCGATTGAGGAAGCACCTGCTGCTCCTGAAACCGAGGCTGAGGCAGCTCCTGTGGAAGCAACTGAAGAAGCAACCGAAGAAGTTGTTGCCGAGGCTCCCGTCGATGAACCGGCTGTCGAGGAAGCTCCGGTAGCGGAAGCGGTGGCGGTTGAAGAACCTGCAGCCGACGAAGCCCCGATAGTCGAAGAAGTCGTCGCAGAACCAGTTGCTGAAACACCCGCTGAAGAAGCGGTGGCGGAAGCATCTCCCGCCGGGGCTGAAACCGAAGCGAAAGACGAATCTTCGGAGGAATCGGAAAAGCAATCCGCATAGGAGTATCTGGTTTTAATTGAGGGTAGTTGGAAAGAAATTCGCCGAGGAGCGAGATAAAGACAATGACAAAAGCTGATCTGGTTGAAAAAGTGGCTCAAGAGGCCGATATGACCAAAAAAGATGCGGAGCAGTTGGTTGAGATCATCTTTGACAGCATTACTAATACCCTGAACAAAGGCGAAAAGATCGAGTTGCGCGGCTTTGGCAGCTTCCGTGTTCGCCAACGCAATTCGCGCAAAGGGCGAAACCCAAAGACCGGTGAGGCAGTAGATATTCCGGCAAAACGCGTCGCATATTTCAAACCCGGCAAAGAGCTCAAAGAGCTGATCAACGAATCTTAATCAGGTGGATGTACTCTGGAGCCCTTGGAGATACGATTACATAACCGCAGGCAGCAATGCCGAAAGTAACGGTTGCGTCTTCTGCGATATTCTAAATAACTCGGCCAGCGATGAGGAAAGTTTTATCCTCAAGCGGGCCGAGTTTAATTTTGTCATCCTGAATATTTATCCATACACGTCGGGCCACCTGATGGTCGTGCCGTATGCTCATCTCGATTCGCTCGATAAGGCAGAAAAAGCCGCCACCGATGAGATGATGGATCTCGTAAGATCCGCTCAGACAGCCATCAGCGAGGTCTACGCTCCCGATGGTATCAATCTAGGCATGAACCTCGGCAAAGCCGCCGGTGCCGGCGTCGCGGGCCATTACCACATGCACCTGCTTCCCCGCTGGATCGGCGACGTCAACTTCATGACCGCCATCGGCCAAACCCGTACGATCCCTGAGACACTGAACACAACCTATGAGAAGCTAAAAGGAAATATTTAGAATTTTTGCCCGCGAATAACGCGAACGTACGCGAATAAAGAGAAATAGAAATTTTCCTATTCGTGGAGATTCGCGTTATTCGCGGGCAAAAATCTTAGACTGCAGATTCGATCTCAATATTTAATCGACAGCGGTCGCGCTTCGCGGTTCGTACGAATGGTCGATCGCTTCGTCCTCGATCTCGCCGCCGGGTGAGACAGGAATGTCAGCGGGATCGAGGTACTTAAAGCCGTGCTCCTCAGTCGGCGTGATGCTTATTTGTGGATCGGATATGCGGAACTGGCCCGAAGTCGGCGGCACATAGCCCGGATAATCGACCCGCGAATGATAGATGGCAACGAGCGATTTGATCATCGATTCGCGAATCTGAGTGAGTTCTCGCAATGTCAGGTCACACTCGCCAAGCTGGTCATCCGCTAGGATTGCATCAATGATCTTGGTCACGATAAAGCGAATATTCTCAGGCGTCGGTTCAGCTAATGATCTCGCCGCCGCCTCGCACGAGTCGGCGATCATCATTATCGCCGCTTCTTTAAACTGCGGTCGCGGCCCGGGATATCGAAAGTCGTTTTCTGACACTTCGCTTGGATCATGAGCTTCGGCCTGTGCCTTCTTCAGGAAATAATGCAACGTACGCGTTCCGTGATGCTGCGGAATGAAATCGATAATTCGCTGCGGTAATCCCATTTCGCGCGCAAGCTTGGTGCCGTAGGTCACGTGGCTAATGATTATCTTCGCACTCTGGGTAGGTTTAAGGCGGTCGTGCGGATTCTTGCCTTGTTGATTCTCAACGAAATGTTCCGGAGCAGCAGTCTTGCCGATGTCGTGATACAGGGCTCCGATACGTGCGAGCAAACCATTTCCGCCAACAACGCGACACGCTTCCTCGGCCAGTTGCCCGACTGCGTGCGAATGCTGGTTCGTCCCCGGAGCGCGCAGAGCAAGCTGCCCGAGCACCGGAAGGTCCGCATTCGACAGCTCTAGCAACTTTACGTCAGTAAGTATCCCAAAGAAGGATTCGCACAGAGGCAGCAATACAGCCGTAACCGCCGCAGTAATTATTCCGCTCGCCAAACCACAAGCGATAGCAAGCAGTATCGTATTCAAGATAAATGGCTGCTGCGTAAATGCGATGATCGCAATTGCTAAAACCGCACTTGCCACACCGATCATTCCGCCAGCAAGTGTCACGGTCTGTCGGCTGCGGTATCGACCGATACCATAAACTGCGACGGACGAGACCAACGCGGCAAACACAACAAACTCAAGCCCCCTGGGAGCGAGAAACCCGGCGATCAGAGCGTTAAGCAACCCGGTGAACAATGCTGTGGGCCGGTCAGCAAGCAGCGTCATCAACAAGCTTCCCGTCGCAAACGGGATCGCAAATCCCCACAACATCGGGTCGTTCATCGGCGCTTTGACGTTCTGCAGAGCGGTAAAATCGGCGAGGCGGAAAAACACCGCCACCATCGCTGTCTGAACCACGACCACAAACCCCAACAGAGCGAAGGTCTTCTCTGAAGAAAGAGCAAGCCTTGGCAGAATCCCTCGGTGCTGAATAAATTTCCACGCGACCCAAAACAATCCGCTAACCAGCAGTAATACGCCGATAAAACGATTGATCGTCCGCGACGATGTAGCATAGCTTCGAACTGCGGCGATTCGCACGAGAACATCCGGCGTCACAATACCGCCTTCGTCAACGATCTTCTGACCGCGTTTGAGCGATATGGTTTGAGATTGTGTATTGTCGATCGCCTGCTGTTTTGCCGTTTCCGTCGCTACGCTGTCGTATGAAATACTCGGTTCGACCAGGATCTCGGCAGCTGAGTAGAAGGCGTCGATCTCCTTTGCGGAGAGGCTTCTAACGCCGTTTAGTCGAGTCCTCAGTTTCTCCCGGGCCGCCGACAGAGCTACCCAATTACTCTCGGGCATAGAGACGTTCGTGCGCAGATTTGGCTTTGAACGGTCGAAGACGGCGACTTCGTTTTGAAAATATTGCTTCTCGGAATCATCGTAAATATAGCCGCTCGCACTTTCACGCAATGCACTCTGAACAGCATCGAGTTCGTTGCGGCTAAACTGTCTTGCGGAGAATACCTTTCCTACATCAGGCCCACCCGCACCGGTCCAACGTGGCTCGCCACGTGATTCGCTATTAGCATTCTTCGCAACAGGTTCGCGGTTGCGTTGCAGTTTTTCCCACGAGGAAAGAAAGCCCTGCACTGCCTGATCGGCCTTATTCGATTCAAATCGAAAGATCGGTTTGATCGCTTCTTTGGCTTCGTTCTTTAGACGCTCGGACTCGTCGGGGTCGACAAAGTATATGTCGGCCGGCGAGATAATGCTCTCGCGTGCGACATCGCCTTCCTTATATGTCTGATCGCTGCCGCCTCGCCAGAACGGATTGTGTATAAGAAAGGTTGTGACGATGCACAAAAATGCAAAGCCGAGCCAGAATCGCTGCCGTTCCGAAAGGCGTGCGAAAGGCTTTGCCGCCATTTCGGCAAGCCATTTTCGCCACTCGGTCACGGGCGATCT
>JANNWQ010000111.1:0-19183 GCA_031408595.1 Acidobacteriota bacterium
TCTGCCGCCTTATTCGCCCGACTTGAATCCGATCGAAAAATGCTGGTCGAAAATAAAAACCTATTTGCGATCCGCCAAGGCACGAACCCGCGAAGCATTGGAGAAGGCATTAAAAGAAGCCTTGGTCCTAATCACCCCCAACGATGCCGCCGGATGGTTCGCCAGTTGTGGCTATCCCGTATATTGATACCGTAACCGCTCTAGTATGCTCAATTACTCTCGTTTCCGAGCCGATCGACACTTCTCACGATAACCTTTTCGATCTTTCGCGAGGCTGACAGCGAGATCGAATGCTCGCTTGCTGGCAGAATGCTGTGGCTCCAGCCGTCTTTGTCCTTGGCATAAACGACAAACCAGAAAGCCTTGCGATTTCCCTTTTCCCGCCAGCCGACCCGGACAAATTCACCTTCTCGCTTTACAGTCAAAGCCGGCGAGGCGATCTTCAGCACCTTGATCCACGGTGACCTTGGAACTACCGCATCGGTCTTGTAGACCTCATTCATCAACGTGTTCTGGATCTGGCCCATGTCATTTCGCAAGGACTTTTGACTAAAGAATATCGCTCCTTTTGTCAGCTCAGAACCACGGGTTCTTTCTATCTGCGAAGCTATCTCTCCGGCCGTGAAGGTCGGCGTTGAACCGATGCGATAAGCCGCGATACCCGGCCAGATGTGGCGGGTTTTCACATTCTGCGATTTCCACCAATCGAGCAAGACGGGAAAACTCTGTCCTTTGCGAGCCGTTTCCCAATAGAGCTGCGGTGCAAGATAATCGACCGTTCCGTCCTGCAGCCACTTACGGGCGTCGGCATAGAGCTCTTTGTACGCGTTGAAGCCGACGATGTCATGGTCCGGCATCGGCTGCCAGATGCCAAAAGGCGAGATGCCGTACATGATCTCGGGCTTGATGCGTTTGATCTCACGGCCGACTTCTTCGATGAACGTATTCACATTCCACCGCCGCCAGTCGTCGCGACCGAGCGGGATACGTTTTATGCCGCTCGCAACCGTCATCTTTGCCGAGGTTCGCAAATATTTGTCGTAATTCTGTTGATCAGGAAAATCTATCTTCTTCCCTGCTGAGTCCGTTTCGGCATACGGATAGAAATAATCATCAAAATGAACGCCGTCGATATCGTATCTACGAACAACGTCTGCAATGACCTTCAGCGAATGCTGCCGCGCCGCCGGATCGGTCGGGTCGAGCCACATATATCGACCGTACTGACGCACGATCGACGGCTGCTTTTTCGAGACATGGTCGTCTGAAATGGTCTTTGCCGATGGATGATAGGCTCGGTACGGATTGAACCATGCGTGTACGAGAATGCCGCGCCTGTGTGCCTCGGTAACCAGAAACGCCAGCGGATCGAACGCCAGCCCCTTCCCCATCTGCCCGGTCAAAAACTCCGACCACGGCTCGAGCTTCGATGCGTAAACGGCATCCGTCATCGGACGCACCTGAAAGACAACGGCATTGAGCCGTAGCTTTTTGGCGAGATCGACAATCGCGACCAACTCGGCCTTTTGCTGATCGATCGTAAGGTTCTTCTTTGTCGGGAAATCGATATTATCAACGGTCGCGACCCAAACGGCTCGGAATTCACGGTCGATCTTGGGCAAGGTCTGAGCCCGTGTCGGCAATCCAAGAGTCAGCAGAACAAAGACAACAAGTGCAAAATTCTTCATACAAATACAGCAAAAACTTCGTTTGAGTAGAGCTTACCTTTCAGCGTGAGTCGGAGTCTGCCCGCTGTGAGATCTAGAAGTCCAGTCGTAATCAAACCAGCGATCTCGTCGCTAAATTTTTTGATCAGATCGACCCCGAATCGCTCCTCATAGTCCCTCAGGTCAATACCATCTTCCAGCCGTAGACCAAGAAAAACAAATTCGGACGCGATATCGATATCTTCGCGAATGACCTCGGCGGTCTCTGTCGTTGCGATCATTTCAACGTATTTTGCCGTATCGCGGTCGTTGGCATAACGCTGTTTGCCGTCAAATGAATGTGCAGATACTCCAAATCCGCACACCGGATCGAGCATCCAGTATTTTGTGTTGTGTCGCGACTCGAAGCCGGGCCGTGAGAAGTTTGAGATCTCGTATTGTGCGTATCCCGCAACAGCAAGGCGGTCGAGCATTAGTTCGTACATTTCAGCCGCGAGTTCTTCGTCGGGCTTCGACTGGCGGCCGCTGCGGACCTGTTCGGCTAGGGGCGTGCCGGAGTGTATCTCTAGTAGATACAATGAGATATGCTCGGGCGAAAGTGAGATCGCTTCGTCGAGGTTCGCCTTCCAGTCGTCCATCGTTTGGCCCGGTAGTCCGGCAATTAGGTCGAAGCTGACATTCTCGAAGCCCGCCTCCCGTAACAGCGTAAATGTTCGTCTCGCATCATTCGCATCGTGCCCGCGAGCAAGGAGTTTCAATGCCCGATCATTGAAAGTCTGAACGCCAAAGCTGGCACGATTCACGCCTAATGCTCGATAAGCTACCAGCGATTCGGGCGTGACCGTCGCCGGGTTCATCTCCATCGTGATCTCCATGTCAGGTGCGATCTGGAATCGCGAATTTACCGCATCGAGTATTGCTCCGATCTGTTCGGGAGCAAGCAGAGATGGCGTACCGCCGCCGAAATAGATGGTGTCGATAGGTATTTTGTTCCATGTTCCAGAGTGGAACGGTGGAACACCTGGAACAGGTGGAACAAACTTTTCGATCTCCGAGCAGATAGCCGCCACATAGCGCCCAACCGCACCGCTGTCGCGATAAACATCGGTCGCAAAATCGCAGTACGAACAGCGGGATTTACAGAATGGTATGTGGAGATAAATTCCGGCGGACATATGGCAAAGGATAGCATCCGGACGAACGGACCACTAAAAAGCAAAAACTGAAAACGCTTAGTCATATGTTCTCAGTTTTCAACTTCCCCTCTTCCGTTTGCTCGGAAGTTCGTTAATTTTCGAGTTGATCGCCAATACTCTTGGTCCAAGCAGCCTCAAGGTCAGTCACTGGTATGTCTATCAGGCCGGATCCGTCGGCCGCTATCGCCAGCGATGTGCCGCCAACTGTCCCGATCACCGCAAACGCACAGGCTCCGATCGTCGCATATACTTTCTCCGCAGTTTCAGCCGCGAAGCTGATGACAATACGCGAAGGCGTTTCGCCAAACAGCATAGCTTCGGCAGGTAGATCATCGTTCGTGAGCGAAATATCTGCACCGATCACATGGCGACCTAGAGACGAGAAACAACATTCCGCGATCGTCACCGCCAGGCCGCCGTCGGAGCAGTCGTGAGCGGACTTTATCAGACATTGATCGATGAGTTTGAGAAGTGTGTCCTGAACAAGCTTTTCTTCGTCGAGATCGATCGATGGGAAAGCCCCGTTTGCAATGATCTCGTCAGTCGAGAGTCCGAGGACAGTTTGGGCGTATTCGCTTGAAGCGAGGTCGTCGCGGGTCGCACCCAAAACAGCAATAATGTCGCCCTCGTTTTTGAAACCGTGCGTGACGATCTTTCGGGTGTCTTCGATGAGGCCGACCATGCCGATGACAGGTGTAGGCAAGATGCCGCGGCCGTCGGTTTCGTTATAGAACGACACATTGCCGGACACAACCGGCGTTTCAAAGGCATTGCAAGCCTCGGCGATGCCGTCTACCACCTCGGAGAAACTCCACATTACCTCGGGACGCTCCGGCGAGGCAAAATTCAGGCAGTTGGTGACCGCAATGGGTTTCGCACCTACGCACACGACATTTCGTGCGGCCTCAGCGACAGCCAACTTTGCACCTTCACGCGGGTTAATGGCGACGTATTTGCCGTTGCCGTCGAGACACATCGCGACAGCACGACGCGTCTCTTTAATACGGATCACCGCCGCGTCCGACCCCGGCAGAACAGCCGTATTCGTCCTCACCATCGTGTCATACTGCTCGTAAACCCAGCGTTTGGAGCAGATATTGGGAGAAGCCAGAAGCTCTTTCAACACTTGTCCAAGGGGCAAATTCGAGGAGCCAAGGTCTAACTTTGGACTTTGGACGATTGACTCTGGACTCGGGGCCTTCATCGGCCGCGAATATTTCGGAGCCTCATCTGTCAATGCCATCACCGGCAGATCGGCCATTAGTTCGCCGTTGTGAACGATCTTGAGGCGATCGCCTTCGACGACTTTGCCGATGGTTACACAGTCGAGATCCCATTTATTGAAAATCTCGACGACCTCTTTCTCGCGGCCAGTTCGCGCGACGATCAGCATTCGCTCCTGCGATTCCGACAGCAGCATTTCGTAGGCGGTCATCCCGGTCTCGCGTTGTGGGACTAATGTTAGGTCGAGTTCGAGGCCATTTCCAGCCCGAGCCGCCATTTCAACCGATGAGCTCGTCAATCCGGCGGCTCCCATATCCTGAATGCCCTCGATCGCACCGCTGCGCATTGCTTCGAGACATGCTTCGAGGAGTAGCTTTTCGAGAAACGGATCGCCGACCTGAACAGTCGGGCGTCTTTCTAATGCTTCGTCGTCAAACTCCGCCGACGCCATCGTCGCTCCGTGAATGCCGTCGCGACCCGTTTTCGCACCGGCGTAAAGCACCGGATTTCCGATACCCGACGCCTTGCCGAAGAAGATCTGATCTTTGCGGACAAGCCCAAGAGCAAATGCATTTACAAGCGGATTGAGACTGTACGACTCGTCAAAAACAACTTCGCCACCCACCGTCGGTACGCCGAAGCAGTTGCCGTAATGGCCGATGCCGGCGACGCAGCTTTTCAGAATTGACTTGTTGCGATTGGCATTCTTTAGATCATCAAGCGGCCCAAAACGCAGGCTGTTCATAGCCGCGACGGGACGTGCTCCCATCGTGAATACGTCGCGAAGAATACCACCGACGCCTGTCGCCGCCCCTTGGAACGGCTCGATAAATGATGGGTGATTGTGCGATTCGACCTTAAACGCCACGCACCAGTCATCACCGATATCAACCACGCCCGCATTCTCGCCGGGGGGCACGATCACACGCGGGCCAGTCACGGGCAGGCGTTTGAGATGCACTCGCGACGACTTGTACGAGCAATGCTCCGACCACATCACGCTGAAGACGCCGAGCTCAGTAAAATTGGGCTCGCGGCCCATCAGTTCTTTGATCTTTTCGTATTCGTCAGGTTTGAGTCCGTGTTGTTCGACGATCTCTGGGGTGATAGTGGTCATTGATAAATAGAGCCAAATCGGCCGTCCGGAAATAAACAAAAGAGTTTATGCGTTCAGGAAATGTTAATCAAATCCGAACGCGTAAACTCTCTATGAAGCCGCCACAATTAAATGGCACTAGGGCGCCGCCGGAGCGCCAAACGCGGCCCATTCTTCCTTCGCCGGGCCGTAAATTCCCGGTACACGCAAACCTGCCTGCCGCATCAACACGGTCATTTGTCCACGATGATGTGTCTGATGTGCGATCAGGTAAAAAAGCGTCATGCCCCGCGACCAAGTTTCGCCATACATCTCGTCCTCGATGAGAAGCGTTTCGGCGGTCCAATTTTTCGACACCTCGTCGCCGACCGATTTCGCTGCGACGCCAAAGAGCCGTGCGATCTCGTTCACGTTTATCGGGCATTCTGCGTTTTCCGCAGGAGCATCGATCGTTAGGCCGACCTTTCCAAGCATCTCGCCGAGCGTTATCGTGAGGTGCCAGCCAAGATACCCGAGCGTGCGGCCATCGTCATACACTTTTGTGTCAAGAGATTCGTCCGTCAGGTTCAGCAAAACCTTCCCCGTCATCTCCGCTTCGTAATCCCACGCTGTTCGAAAATCTTCGATGTTTCTAAACATGATCCACACAATTCCTATTGCATACAAGAAAATAGCTACTCAATGGAGTCACTTGAAATGCCCATCTTTCGAGCAGCCCTGCTGCCAAATTTCCTTTCAAAGCCTACTCTCATCGTTTCATTGAACCCGAGGGTATATTCCGAATACCCGGAAGGAACGAGACATCCGACTTCGGAAATTGTCAGCGAGTATTTCTTCTTCAACGCCTCGAAATCCGGACTCGCATACGATCCGGGAGTGAGTCCGTATTTAATAGTCTTGAACTGTCCGCTCGCCATCTCCTTTTCAGCATCGGCCACGCCTTTGTCGTAGGTGTATTGCGAATTGGCATAAGGCAGCATCTCGATTGTCCGCAGGGTGATAACCGCACTTACGCGGTCGAGTTCCGGCACCGGTAGAGTTTGCAATGCCGATTTAGGTGAGAGCACCTTCTCTAGCTCTTCTTTCAGCGTCTCGTATTTGAATTTGCCGGGCCTCGTGTAAACAGGTTCGCCCGCGGAGCTAAAAAGTACCGTCAACGGCAAATTGCCACTCCAGTCCTTGGCGACCATCGAAATAGCCGCACTCTCGTCGGGCGTTTTGAGCAGATATGCGGGCATCTCCGCCTTTACTTCGCGCAGAAACTTTGGAACCAGGGTGGCAATGTCCTCGAGGTCGTCGAGCGAGACGGTGATGAAGTCCACGCGTCCTTTGTATTCCGCGTCGAGCTTTACGAGGTCGGGAAATTCCTCACGGCAAGGGTCGCACCAGGTCGCCCACAAATTGATCAACAGCGGTTTGCCGCTCGGTTTTAGCAGTTTCCGCAGGCCTTCGATGTCGATCTGCGTGACCTTGGGGCCTTCCGCTGTGGCTTTTTCGGGCGATGCTTTTCCAGATTTAGGCTTAGCTTGGGCAACCGTGAACGGTACCAAAGACAAAGCAAAAACGGAGCACAGCGCCGCCTTTGCCAAAACTACAAACAACTTAGACATATCGTCCCTTTAACTACTGAGCTCCAGCCTTTTTGATCGTGCAACCAAAGGCGTTCTTACGAGTGTTAACGACCTTCTGGCCGGCAAGCGACTGGTCAAAGGCAGCACGCAAATACTGGTCGGTGATAGCCTTACCGGAGCGGTCATTGTCGATCGCACCGTGGTAAAGAAGCGTATTCTTGGCATCGACGTAATAGGCCTCAGGCGTTACCGTCGCTCCAAGTTTGTCGGCAAGTTTGTTGCCCTTGTCGATCAGCATCGGGAACTTAAAGTTTTGATCGCCATCGCTCTTGACCCACGCGAAATCCTCTGTGGCATTCGAATTAATGCCGATAAACGTGATGCCTTTCGCCTTATAGTCTGCGGCCACAGCACTGATACGCTCAATGTAAGCTTTCACAACCGGGCACTGAGCCGACAGGAACATCACGACGGCACCTTTCTCGCCCTTGAGACTGTTAAGGCTGTGAGTCTTGCCGTCCGTTCCAGGCAGCGAAAAATCGTCCATCGGTGCTCCAACGGCGATTCCCTGAGCGTTCGCGGCAATAGAAAGAGCGAAGATCGCAATGAATAAAAGAGCTACTTTCCTCATAAAAAGTCTTACCTCCAAAAAAATATCTGCTCCTGAATAATATCAGCCAAGAGTGACGCGTACAATTCTTTTCCGCCCACCTTTGGCGAGTGGTTTCACAATTACAGTGAGTTACGCACATTTAAGATGCTCGTAATCATCCAAACGTTCGTTCGCCCGTCACTCCTGAGGCAGCCGCCCCGGTGTCATCGGGGCACCGGCGGCATCAAGTTCTTTTTCGAATCGCGGCAGATCGATCTCTACAAGCTTTCGCAGACGCGTAAGCAGCGATGCAAGCTCCGAGTTTGAAAGTTCGTAGTTTGTCATCTGCGACTGCGTCGGCTTGATCGTCGATAGGCGGATCGTTCCGGCGACGTTGCCGACACGCTGAGCGATCGAGGGCGGCGGGATCTCGCTATTCTCGCGTCCGCCGCGAAGCTCGTTGATCAACGCATCGATCTCGTTGTCAAATGCCTCGGCCTGATCGACTAGCTTCTTATTGTCGACGGGAGCCTCGCTCGCCGAGCGTTTAAGCAGCGTGATCCGCGTTTTGGCGTTTGATGAAACGTCGTTTGCGGCCGCGACAGATCGTTGGAGCGACGAGACCTTGCGCTGGAAATCAGCAAGCAGCTTCGCATCCGCCTCGGTCATGTTTTCCTTACCCTCGACGACCACATTAAAAGTCTGCGATCCCGGCATCGGTGTAACGACACCGCCAGCACGCATCGCCATCGTAACCGTATATTTACCGGGCATCACAAGCGATCCCTGAGGACCAAACCCTCCGAATCCGCCACCAAATCCACCGCCATCAGGCCCGCCAGGCCCACCGGGCGCAGCCGCTGAGATCGAGGGCGGCATATATCGCATATCCCACACGGTTCGCTGAATTCCCTGCCCCGCTGGTGCGGTCAAACGCCTAACGATCTTCCCTTCCGTATCGGTGATCGTAAATACCACGGCGGCTGCTTCTTCTTCTGTCTCGGCTCGCAGTTCGGCGATCGACGGATATTTGAACGGCTGCTTCGAACGTTCCGCTGCACGTTCTGCGTCCTGACGTTTTTGGCGAAGTGATTTTGGCGATTCCTTGAGGAAGTATGTAAAGGTCGCCCCGTACGCGGGATTTGGAGCCGTATAATACGATGCCCCCTGCGAGCCCGCGAATGAAGTATTCGAACGCACGTACATCAAGGCGTCCTTCACAGGCAATAGTTCCGAAGGCTTATCGATCATCGCACGGGTCACCTGACGCAGCGGTGCGTAGTTGTCCAGGACATATAATCCACGGCCAAATGTCGCGAGCACCAGATCATTTTCACCCTTATGGACTGCAATATCACGGACGGCAATTACCGGTAGCCCTCCGCGCATCTGAATCCATTTGCCGCCGCCATCGACCGAGAAGAAGAAGCCGAATTCGGTTCCGAGAAATAGGAGATTCGGGTTCACGTGGTCTTCGGCGATCGCATATGTTGAACCGCGAACGGGCAGGTTAGAAGCGATTGAGGTCCAGGTTTTTCCGGCATCGGTACTCTTGACCGGATACGGCTTGAAATCGCCGTTCTGGTGATTGTTGAATAAAGCGTAGACCGTATTCGTATCATGCTGCGAAGCGAGTATTCGCTGAACATAACTCATGTCCGGAATTCCCGCGATCTTGTCCACCTTTCGCCAACTACCGCCGTCATTCTCCGTGATCTGGATCAGCCCGTCGTCCGTTCCGATATAGATCAATCCTGCCTTCTTTGGCGATTCCGAAAGAGCCGAGGCGTTGCCCCAGAGAGCGGTCGACTGGTGTTTTGCTATCGCGTCCGGGCCCCAGACCTTACCCATGACGGGCAAAGTGTTGCGATCGATGCCACGTGAAAGGTCACCGCTTATCACCTTCCAGTCATCGCCGCGATTTTCCGATTTGAAAAGCTTGTGACCGGCAAAATATAGCCTTGTGTGTAAATGCGGGCTAATAATGATCGGCGAATCCCAATTATAACGCTGCGACTCGATGCCCTTGCCTTCCATCGGAGCAATGCTCACACGCTCGCCGGTGCGCTTGTCAAAACGGACAAGCCCGCCGTTCTGACTTTCGGCATAGATAATGTTCGGATCGGTCGGGTCGACGCGTGACTGAAAACCGTCGCCGCCGTTCGTCGTAAACCACTCGGCATTAGCAACGCCTGAGTTGCTTCGTGTTTTCACCGGGCCGCCAAGCGAGTTGTTGTCCTGAGTTCCGCCATACGCATTGTAAAACGGGGTTTGATTATCGACGGTCACGTCATAGAACTGTGCGACCGGCAGGTTCGCCTTAAAATGCCAATTCGAGCCCTTGTCGAAACTCTCGTAAATGCCGCCATCAGATCCGACGAGCAAATAATCAGTATTATTGGGATCGATCCAGATCACGTGATTATCGACGTGCTTCAAACGCTCACCGAGTGCCCGCTGTGTGCGGCCACCGTCGTCCGAGACCTGATTCACAACATTTGGGATATAGATGCGATCGACATTCTTCGGATCGGCAACGATCTGGCCGTAGTACATTCCCTGAGCGATGCTCGGGCTTGTGCGTTCCCATGTGGCACCGCGATCGGTCGAGCGAAAAATACCGCTCAAAATGCCGCTCGCCTCAACGGTCGCGTAAACGACGTTGGTGTCAGCAGGCGAGATCGAAAGTCCGATGCGGCCGAGATCGCCCGGAGGCAGGCCTGAGCGAAGGCGTGTCCATGTGTTGCCGCCGTCGGTCGATTTGTGGATCGCACTTTCAGGGCCACCGTTGATAAGCGTGTAAAAATGCCGTCGACGCTGCCAGGTGGCTGCGTACATGGTGTCTGGATTTGACGGATCAATGACCACGTCCGTTGCTCCGGTATGTTCCGTGCCCGGGATCACGGCTTTCCATGTCCGTCCGCCGTCGGTCGTCTTATAAAGTCCGCGTTCGCCGCCCGGCGACCAGAGTGGGCCTTGCGCCGCGACGAAAACTACGTCACTGTTACGCGGATCGATCGCAATTCGTCCAATGTGCTCTGAAGTCTTGAGGCCAACATTTCGCCAGCTTCTGCCTCCGTCGTCAGAGCGGTAAACTCCGTCGCCATAGGCAACGCTTCGTTGACTGTTGCGTTCACCCGTTCCGACCCAGACGGTCGCAGGGTTCTTCGGGTCGATAGCGATCGCACCGATCGAAAAGGCTCCTTCATTGTCGAAAACAGGAGTAAAAGTCGTGCCTGCGTTCACCGTCTTCCAAACGCCGCCAGATGCAACTGCCACGTAGTATTTCGCCCGATCTGTCGGGTCGACCGCAAACGCGATCACGCGTCCTGATGTCACCGCCGGCCCGATCGATCGAAATCTAAAACCGCCAAAAACCTGCGGACCAAATGGATCAGGCGGCGACGGTGCCGCAGAAGGTGATGGCGACGGTTGGACGACCGTCGTACTCGTCGAGTCACCAGCCGGAGTCGCACCGAGGGTCGGTACGGGCGTCGGAATGACAGCCGTCGCCGGTGGTGTGGGCGACGCTTCCGGACGCGGTGGCCTTCCTCCCTGCCCGAAAACGGCGGAAGTTACAAATAAACCGATACAGACCAGGACAAACGTTGAACGCAATCTTTGCACTGAAGGACTCCTTCGAAACAGATTTTTGTATGTAAGTTGACGGCTACGATTATGGCCTGTTTTCAGAACTCTATCAAGCCAAATAGTACGGACCGGGGTAACAGAAACGGCATAATTGTGTAAAGTTTTGTCAATAAAAACGACGCTCTGTAAGATGGTCCCGTTCGAAACGAAGAAACCAGGTAAGATCCTGCGAATTGTTTGTGTCGATCCGAGTCAAAACGATATTTTTCCCGATCCCCGGCCAAATCCTGTATCAACATCGCCCACCGACACACCTTTTCACCCCCGATCGCCGCTGTCAACTCTCCACCGCGACCGCCTTCCCCACCCCTTCCCCCTTCAGGGTGGGTTCCAGGCGGAAATCGCAATCTCATCTCGCTCATAACAACCGACCCGCAAAGACTACCCACGGCCCGCAACCGCCTGCAAGACTGACCACGCCGAAATCCGGGTCAGGAAACTGGCTCTTCGTGGTATAATTCGGGCATTTTCAAGTATCAATAATTTGCATCCACTGCCCCGATTTGACTGGCATTTTCGTTTGTTCAACATGATGGGTGAATTTACGAACCTACGAACCGATGCCCTGAATGTTTTACGCGAATCGATACACAGAAGATTGAGACCACGATATGACAACATGCCCGTCCTGTAAGCAAGCCGTCACGAACGAGGCTTTGAAATGCCCGAATTGCGGACTGTCGTTCGACCAAACATCGGGGGCGACGGCCTTTATGCCCGCAGCGGGCGACGACGCGGCGATCCACTCGACAGAGTCGTCGGACGGCGCGCGGTTTCCGGCCGGAAAGATACTGGGTGAGCGGTATCGGATCGTCAGCCTGCTTGGCCGCGGTGGCATGGGCGAGGTCTATAAGGCGGAGGACCTGAAGCTCAAGCAGATAGTCGCTCTGAAATTCCTGCCCGAGATTCTTTCAAGGGACGGGGTGTCGCTGGCACGCTTTCAGAACGAGGTTCGCATCACGCGTCAGATCTCGCACCCGAACGTTTGCCGCGTCTATGACATCGGCGAGACGCAGGGCATGCACTTTCTGTCGATGGAGTTCATCGACGGTGAAGACCTTTCGATCCTTCTCCGCCGCATCGGGCGGCTGCCCGGCGACAAGGCTAACGAAATTGCACGTCAGATCTGTGCCGGGCTCGCCGCCGCCCACGACAACGGCGTGCTCCATCGTGACCTGAAGCCTGCCAACATCATGATCGACGGCCGTGGGAAGGCACGTGTCACAGATTTTGGCGTGTCGGTTGTCGCAAAAGAGATCCAAGGTGCCGAAGCGATGTCCGGCACGCCGGCCTACATGGCACCAGAACAGCTCACCGGGAAAGAGGTCACACAGAAGAGCGATATCTATTCCCTCGGCCTCGTGCTCTATGAGCTTTTCACCGGTAAGCGTGCATATAACTCTGACAATCTCATCGAGCTGATGTCCATGCACGAGGCATCATCACCGACAAGTCCTTCGAGCCACGTTCAACACTTAGATCCGCTGGTCGAGCGGGTAATTCTCCGGTGTCTTGAAAAGGACCCAAATAAAAGGCCGGTGTCAGCCATACAGGTCGCTGCCGCTCTGCCGGGCGGTGATCCGCTGGCTGCCGCATTAGCGGCGGGCGAGACTCCGTCGCCCGAGATGGTCGCCGCATCCGGCGAAAAGACCGGTTTACGACCTGCGATCGCGATCGCGCTACTCGCAGCGATAATTGTCGGCTTGGGACTCTTGGCTCTTATGGGTCAGAAGGCCGGCTGGAAAGCCCAACTCCTTCGTCAGAGTTCGCCTGAAACAATGAAGGCTAAGGCCCAGGAAATGATCCGTCGCCTTGGCTATACCGAACCTCCGGTCGATACCGCTTACGGCTTCGAGCCCGACGCGTCCTCCTTTATGGACTGGGCGATACTGAATACTTCGCAGACAGATCGCTGGAGCGAATTCACAACCGTACAACCCGGCCCCCTTTCGTTCTGGTACCGTCAAAGCCCGAGGTATCTCGAATCTGAGATGACCCGTAATTTCTCAAAGGTCACAAGTACCGATCCGGGATATGCAAGCGTCTCTGGGATGGTCAGCGTAAACATTGACCCGTCCGGGCGGCTGACATGGTTGAGCGTCGTTCCGCCGCAGGTTGACCCGCCGGGCGACGAGATACCGCCTAAACCGGACTGGGCACCGTTGTTTGCCGCAGCAGGGCTCGACCCGGCCGCCTTCGTTTCGACAGCATCGATCTGGACGCCGCGAGTGCCGGCCGATGAGCGTGCCGCCTGGACAGGAACATACCCCGGCCAGCCGGACATTCCTATCAGGATCGAGGCAGGATCATACCGCGGTTTGCCTGTCCGCTTCTCGGTCATTCCTCCATGGACGCGGCCTACTCTCGTTCAAACTCAGGCCTTCACAACAGGTCAAACCATAGCTACCCTGATCATTAATGGTCTCGCCTTTATCGTACTGATCGGGGCATTGGTGCTGGCCCGCAAAAGTCTGCGGCTGGGACGCGGGGATCGGCGCGGAGCAACTCGTCTGGCGTTCTTCGTCTTCGCATTGACACTTCAAGACTGGATCTTTGGCTCTGATCACGCACCAACGTTCAACCTGGTTCCGAACTTCATGTTTTCGGCCGTCAGTCCCGCTTTGCTCCTGTCTGGCATCGTTTGGCTGCTGTATATCGGGCTCGAGCCATACGTCAGACGTCGTTTGCCCGAGACCATAATATCGTGGAACCGTGCCTTGGCCGGAAATATGTCCGATCCGCTCGTAGCAAGGGACGTTTTGATAGGCATTCTGCTCGGGGCCGCTTTCACCTTTTTCTCGTCGCTCAACGAGATCCTGCGGTGGTCGTCCGGGATCGTGCCCGGCAATTTCACTTCCACTAATTCATGGTTGAACATCTCCGAATTCGCCGCCGACGGTGTTCTTAGTAGTTTGAGCGTTGGCATTTTCGCCACGCTCGCTTACTTTTTCCTGCTGTTCCTTGCGTACGCCGTCACGCGGCGGCGATGGCTCGGAGGTCTCGTATTTTGTTTGATCCTCACGGTGCCCGCAGCCCTGGACGTCGATGCACCTTTCTACTCCGCTTTGACCGTCGGACTTTACTGGATCGTGGCGGTGATCGCTTACTTTCGCGTCGGGCTGTTGTCGGTCGCGGTCGCGAACACGGTTCTTTACGTATTTTATAAGATGCCAATGGGCACCGATCTCACCGCCTGGCATTCGAGCTATATGATCGCCGCTCTTGTCGGGGTGATCGCGGCCGCCGCTTGGGCATTCCGCACCTCCCTCGCGGGGCAGAAGCTGTTTAAAGGGAGCTTGCTGGAAGATTGAATATTGCCGGGATGAGCGGGTCTGAAGCTGAATTAAACGCTTATGAAACGATGCCCTGAATGTAGGCGGGATTATTACGACGATACGCTCCTGTATTGTCTGGAGGATGGAAACGCGCTCGTTCAGGGCTCGGTGCCATCGCCTGACGAGCCCGCGACGGCGATCTTGTCAGAACCGGGAGCGATAGCGACTGGGTTTTCGGCCGACGAACCACAAACAGCGATCCTTCACTCAACCGCCGCGCCGGGCGAGGCTCCGACGCGTGCGCAGATACAACTGACAGACCTGACAGCGGTTTTGCCGACGGGCGCAGGCGATATTGTTCCAACACCTCGCGGTTTCGATAAGCGTTTGTTGTTTGCCCTGCTCGTACTTGCGGTCATCGTCCTCGGCGGATTCTTTGGCTATCGATACGTCACGCCGGCTAAACAGATCGAATCGATCGCCGTGATGCCGTTCGTAAATGACAGCGGCAATACCGATGGCGAATATCTTTCCGACGGAATGACTGAGACCCTGATCAACAGCCTGTCGCAGGTGCCAAATCTGAACGTCAAGGCTCGTGCATCTGTTTTTCGGTATAAGGGTAAAGAGATCGATCCGAAAAAGGTGGCGTCGGAGTTAGGTGTTCAGGCGATCTTGACCGGCCGAGTTGTCCAGCGGGGCGATCAGTTGACCCTTAGCGTGGAATTGATCGACGGGCTGACCGAGAACACGATTTGGGGCAATAAGTACGAGCGAAAGGCCTCTGATCTAGTGGCAATGCAAAGCGAGGTCGCCCGCGATGTTTCCGGCAAACTCAAATCGAAACTGTCCGGTGCCGATGCAGCCAAAGTTGAAAAGACTTACACGGCAAATCCAGAAGCCTACCAACTTTACTTGAAAGGCCGTTTTGCCTGGAACAGACGAACGATCGAATCGCTCAAACAGGCGGCTGAGTTTTTCAAGCAAGCGATCGAGAAAGACCCGAACTACGCACTCGCTTATGCAGGTTTGGCCGAAACGTACGCTCTTTTTTCGCAGTATAACGTCGCCTCATCAAAAGACAGTATGCCACAGGCAAAAGCGGCCGCTTTGAGGGCATTAGAACTGGACGATTCCTTGGCAGCTCCACACGCGGCCCTCCAAGCGTATTTTACCTTTTATGAATTCGATCGGGTTGCGGGGGAAAAGGAGATCCGCCGGGCCATCGAACTCGATCCGAACTACGCGACTGCCTATCACTGGCTCGGCGGAGATGTGCTTTACCCGACGAAACGGTTTGACGAGGCCATTGCGGCGTTGAGGCGAGCAGAGGAGCTGGATCCGCTTTCTCCGATAATTGGAACAAATCTTGGTGACGTATTACTTTACGCCGGCCGCTATGACGAGGCGATCGTTCAATATCAACGTGTTCTTTCTCTCGACCCGAATTTTGCTAACGCCTTTTCTGGTTTGGGTTTGACGCATTGGCAAAAGGGCATGAAACCGGAAGCAATAGCCGAAATGCGTAAGTATGTTGAACTGAGCGGTTCTAGCATAGGAAAAGGAGATCTGGGGTTCTTTCTGGCAAGATCCGGACAGCGGGATGAAGCGGTTAAACTCCTGGCCGAGTTAAAGCAGGCATCTTCACAGCGATACGTTCCTGGCACCGCCATTGCTCTGATCCACCTTGGGCTTGGCGAAAAAGAGGAAGCTTTGGATCTGCTCGAAAAGGAAATTGACGACCGCGGACCATATTCGACTTATTACGCAGTTATGCCGGAACTTGACGACCTGCGCACCGAGCCGCGATTCAAGGCAATGCTCAAACGCCTGAATCTGCCGGAATAGAATTTTATGAAACGATGCCCTGAATGTAGACGGGATTATTACGACGACACGCTCCTGTATTGTCTCGACGACGGCAATGCACTGCTCGAAGGCCCGGCGACGGCTTCGTCGGGCGACGAACCGGCGACGGCGATCCTGCACTCGACGGCTGCGTCCGGCGAAGCTCCGACGCGAGCACAGATACAAATGACCGGCGAGACGGCGGTATTGCCGACCGGCACGGGCGATGTTGTAACGAGCAAGGGTTTTGATAAACGCTTGTTTCTGGCTCCGCTCGTACTAGCGGTCATCATCCTCGGCGGATTCTTTGGTTACCGATATTTCAATGCTGCTGACTCCGAACAGGTGAATTCGATCGCTGTTCTACCGTTTGAGAATCGAAGCGATAGTGGCGATGCGGAATACCTGTCGGACGGTTTGGCTGATTCGTTGATCTACCGGCTCTCTCAACTTCCGAATCTGAAGGTCAGCCCAACGAGTTCGGTAATGAGATACAAGGGGTCAGCGACGGATGTTGCCCAGATCGCCAAGGAACTCGAGGTCGATGCGGTAATGTCGGGTCGATTGACTCAGCGCGGAGATGACCTTTCAATAAGCGTGCAGTTGATCGACTCTCGGACCAAAAAGGTGATATGGGCGGAGCAATTTGACCGAAAAATGGCTGAACTATTGGCCACGCAGCGGGAGATCGCGACGACAATTACACAAAAGCTGCAACTGAAACTTTCGGGTGAAGAAAAGGGCATCACCAAAAAATACACTGACAGCAACGAAGCATATCAGCTTTATCTCAAAGGGCGTTATCATTTCGCCCGGCGTACCCGGGATGACATTAATAAGGCGATAGCAAACTATGAGGAGGCTATTAAGATCGATCCGAACTTTGCACTGGCGTATGCCCGGATAGCCGAGGCATACAACCAAATGCCCAACTATCCCTATGCATCTCCAATGGAAGCCTTCCCAAAAGCGAAAGCGGCA
Organism: Acidobacteriota bacterium; assembly: GCA_031408595.1. GTDB lineage: Bacteria > Acidobacteriota > Blastocatellia > Pyrinomonadales > Pyrinomonadaceae > OLB17. Next base: position 17,102 of record JANNWQ010000111.1, read on the forward strand.
GCTCAGAAGGCTATCGCCCTTGATCCGACTTTGTCAGAAGCCCATACGGCGATGGGGAATACGCTAACCTCATTAGATCGAAATTGGCCCGAAGCCGAGAGAGAATTCAAACGTGCACTTGAACTCGATCCGAAGAGTGCCACGGCCCATTACAGATATGCGTCGGAATATCTTATTTCGGTCGGTAGAACGAAAGAGGCACTCGCTGAGGCGGAAAAGGCGCTTGAGCTCGAGCCCCTTGACTCGAACATGGTGGCGAATCTGGGTCGCCTTTACCTTTACGACGGCCAGCGCGAACGAGGCTTGGAGCAGACTCGCAGGGCATACGAGGCCGACCCGAGTTTTGTTATCGCGCGACTACTTTACGGAATGACCCTAAATGCGACCGGCAAATATGCAGACGCGATACTTTTGAGCGAAAAACTCCTTTTGGACGATCCGAACAGTCAGCAGATGCTCATGGTCGCCGGTTATGCTTACGGCCGATCCGGGCGGAGCTCTGATGCCGAGCGCGTCATTGAGAGATTTCGCGAGATATCGAAATCCCAATACGTCATTCCAAGCTTTGTAGCCGTTGTCTTCGGCGGGATGGGCGAAAAAGACAAGGCATTTGCAGAGTTGGACAAATCGATAGAGCTGCATGATTCATGGTTTAGATGGGCCAAGGTCGAACCGCTGTTCGACCCGCTCCGTGACGACCCCCGATTCAAGGCATTACTGAAACGGATGAATCTACCGGAATAGAATCTTATGAAACGATGCCCTGAATGTAGGCGAGATTACTACGACGATACACTACTGTATTGTCTCGACGACGGCAATGCGCTTCTCGAAGGCCCGGCAAGGTCAGAACCGGGAGCGATAGCGACTGGGTTCTCATTGGATGAACCTCAGACGGCGATCCTACATTCGACGGCTACTCCGGGCGAAGCTCCGACTCGTGCGCAGATACATACGACCGAACAACCAGCGGTTTTGCCGTCTGGCATAACCGAAGTACCAAAAGCCAAAGGTTTTGATAGGCGTCTATTCGCCGTACCGTTCCTGCTCGCGGTCATCGTGCTTGGCGGATTCTTCGGATATCGATACATCACTCCGGCCAAGCAGATCGAATCGATCGCCGTAATGCCGTTCGAGAATAGAAATTCGGATGCCGACACGGATTATTTGTCCGATGGTTTGGCGGAATCGGTGATCTTTCGGCTGACGCAGATCCCTGATCTGCGGGTTAGCCCGACGAGTTCGGTAATGCGTTACAAAGGAGCATCGACTGATATTGCCAAGATCGCGTCCGAACTTGGTGTAGACGCGGTTATGACCGGACGCCTTACCAAGCGGGGCGACAATCTGAACATCACGGTCGAGTTGGTGGATGCCCGAACCAACAAGTCGCTGTGGGGCGAGCAGTATGAACGGAAACTTTCGGAATTATTGACCACCCAACGCGAGATCGTCGCCGAGATCGTGGGCAAACTACAACTAAAACTGTCGGGCGAAAGCGAGCAAAAGCTGGCGAAGAAATACACCAACAATGACGAGGCCTATCAGCTTTATCTTAGGGGACAGTATCATCTAGCCAAACGATCAAAAGACGACATTTACAAGGCCATTGATTACTACGAGCAGGCGATAAAGCTCGATCCCAACTTTGCCCTGGCCTACGCTGGTCTGAGCTATGCGTACCAATTAGGGATGGGAAATTCCTTCTTTTTATTTTCCATGGAAGAGGGTCTAAAGAGGGCAAAGGATGCCGCCGTCAGGGCGGCAGAGATAGACCCGAATCTGGCCGAGGCACGCACAGTCATCGGAATATCGCTTTCGAAGGAATTGAAATGGCCCGAAGCGGAGCGTGAATATAGAAAGGCTCTGGAGATCGATCCAAAAAACGCAGGCTCACATTACCAGTACGGCATTTTCCTCCAGTACTTCGGCCGCACCGGCGACTCGATCCGTGAGATCAAAACTGCCGTCGAATTGGATCCCCAATCTTTGATAATGCAGGCAAACCTCGCCGGGGCGTATCTCTTTGACAGGCAAAGCGAATTGGGATTGGACTTGGCAAAGAAAGCTTTCGACCTAGAT
>JANNWQ010000112.1:0-4697 GCA_031408595.1 Acidobacteriota bacterium
GTCGAATACATCTTCGTATCGGCAACGCCGGGTTCGTCATCCTTGCCGACCGAACGATGCGAGAGGCCAATCTTCTGATCTGCCGGTTCGATGCGAAGGATCTTGAAATCCATCTCTTGACCGACCTGAGCAAAGTCCTCAGCACGCTCGACGCGTTCGTCGGAAAGCTCGGAAATGTGACACAAGCCCTCGAGTCCCTCGCCAAGCTCGACAAACACGCCGAAATTGGTGAATCGGGAAACCGTGCCCTTGACGACATCACCCGCACGATGCGTGGCAACAAAGCCTTCCCATGTGCTTGGCGTAAGATCCTTCATCGAAAGCGATAGACGCTGGCCGCGTTTGTCGATCGAGGTAACGATCGCTTCGACTTCCTGATCTTTCTTCAAGACATCTTTCGGATGCTTGATCTTTTTAGCCCACGAAATATCAGATACATGGACGAGACCGTCGATACCTTCTTCGAGTTCGATGAACGCACCAAAGTCGGTAAGATTCCGGACCTTACCCGTGATACGCGAACCAACCGGATATCGAATATCGACCATGTCCCACGGATTCTCAAGGAACTGCTTCATGCCGAGGCTGATGCGTTTCTCGACCGTGTCGACGCCGAGGACCTGAACTTCGACTTCCTGACCTTTATTGAAAATGCGTTTCGGGCTCTGAGCACGGCGTGACCACGAGATCTCCGACACGTGAACGAGGCCTTCGACTCCGGGCTCGAGTTCGACGAAGACACCGTATTCGGTGACTGACGAAACGATGCCCTTGAGCTTAGTGTTGACGGGATAAACCTCAACAACCGTTGACCACGGATCTGGCTGAAGCTGTTTGTAGCCGAGCGAAATCTTATCTTTTTCACGATCGAGCTTGAGGACCTTGACCTGTAGGTTGTCGCCAACCTTGAACTGATCGCCCGGATGATGAATGCGTCCCCACGACATGTCGGTTACGTGGAGTAAACCATCGATACCGCCGATATCGACAAATGCACCGTATTCGGTCAGATTCTTGATCGTGCCGTCGATGATGTAACCAACATCGATCTTAGACATCGTCTCAGCCTTTTGAGCGTTGACAACTTCGTCCGTCAGGATCTTGCGCGAGAGGACGATGTTGTTGCGTCGGCGGCTGAATTTGATGACCCGAGCCTCGATCTCTTCGCCTATGTACGTGTCTAGCCCGCGGATCGGACGCGAATCGATCTGTGAACCGGGCAAGAATGCCTCGATGCCGTTGAGATCAATGCGAAGACCACCCTTTGTTTTGTCAACGACCTTGCCGATGACAGTTGTCTCGTCGTTGAATGCCGTTTCGATGACATCCCAGACCTTGCGGCCGACGGCGTCGAAACGCGAAAGCTGCGGTGCTGAGTCACCGGAATTGATGCTGCGAATGACGACTTCGACGGTTTCGCCGACCCTTGCGATCATCTCGCCCGACATGTCAGTAAATTCTTCGAGTGGAACAAATCCCTCGGATTTGTAGCCAAAATCAACCAAAACGCCTCGATCCGTAATGCCGACAACCTTGCCCTCGACCAATTCGCCGTTGTGGTAAATCGTCTGTTCCTGCTCGAACTGCTCAAGGATCGCTCCGAAGTCGATATCATTCGACGCTTGAGCTTCCTCGGCAGTAGGCTCAGCCGGAGCCGCGGCAACAGGTGCCGGAGCGGTCTCAGCGAATGGCTCGGGAGCAGGTTCCGCAACAGGTATTGGTTCCGCGACGGTCTCAGCAGCCGGGGCTTCTACGGCCTCGGCAACAGGTTCCGCGACTGTCTCAGCGACGGCGGTCTCTACGGCCTCGGCAACAGGTTCCGCAACAGGTGCTTCTACAGCATCTGGAGCTTCGGGAGCAGCTTCTGTTTCGCCTGGTGCCGCTTCTGCGGTTGGTTCGGTGGAGACGGCCTCATTTTCTGGGGTCGTCGTTTCTGGTTGTTCACTCGCTGTTTTCTCAATCGTTTCCGATCCTTCAGCGTCCTGGGTTAACTCGTTTGTCATTTACGTTTACGCTAAACTTCCTTGTTAAATTACTCTCTGATAAGCATTTACCGCTACAGCTGAAGTCGAAAAATCCGTGCTCGCTACCTGTCTGTTGCTATCCCGAAAGCAGATGCAAAAACAGTAACGTCGATTGCACGGTTCCTAACCTTCCGCTCATAGTGGCAAACATAAAAAATACACGCCCAAGCCCTTTAATGTCAAGACTTGAGCGCGGAAAAACCTTAATTTATATATATTTGAGCGTTTTTGTCTCTCTCTATCCGCTTCGCGAAATGACCTCGGTGATCGTTCCGACACCGCTCATTTTCTCCATCTCCTCGCGGGATGATGTCGTCGTGTTTTGGATTCCGGCAAGGCGCAGACGGAATTCGTCCGGATTTGTCGAGCCGCGCAGTGCTTCGTCGAGCTTGATCAGGCCTGATTGGTACAAGTAGAAAAGCGACTGGTCAAAGGTCTGCATGCCGTACTGCGACGTCCCGGCCGCGATCGCATCGCGGATCGAGGCGGTCTTGTCCTCGTGGAGAATGTAGTCGCGGATAAGAGGTGTTGCCATAAGGACTTCAACCGCCGGAATACGACTGTTTCCTTTCGCTGATTTCATTAAACGCTGCGAAACAACCGCCTTGAGCAAGCCGCCAAGTTGAATGCGGATACTCTTTTGCTGATACGGCGGAAATGCTGAAATGATGCGAGTTAACGTCTCACTCGCATCCAATGTATGCAGTGTCGAGAGCACAAGGTGCCCGGTTTCGGCGGCGACCAACGCAGTCTCGATCGTCTCGAGATCGCGCATTTCTCCGACGAGAATTACGTCAGGATCTTGTCGCAGGGAACCGCGAAGTGCCTCAGCAAAATTGCGCGTATCGACATCGACCTCGCGTTGCGTGACAAAGGATTCTTTGTCCTTGTGCAGGTATTCGATCGGATCTTCGATCGTGACGATGTGGCAATTTCGGGTTTGATTGATGTGATCGACTATCGCCGCGAGCGTCGTCGATTTACCCGAACCTGTCGTGCCGGTGACGAGGATCAGGCCGCGATTCTCATTAGCGATGTTGGTCAGGATCGGCGGCAAACCAAGCTCGGAGAATCCTTTAATCGTATCGGAAATGACGCGGGCGACGATCCCGATCGAGTTTCGCTGTTGGAAAATATTTACACGAAATCGCCCTAGTCCGGAGACTCCATAGCCGATATCGACCTCGTAAGCTTCTTTAAAATGCTGCTTTTGACGATTGGACATCATCGAGAAAGCCATCTCGAGAGTCTCGTCTTGCGTCAATTTGGTTACGCCCGACAGCGGTTTGAGTTCACCGGTGACACGAATGACAGGATACGAACCGGCACGTAGGTGCAGATCTGAGGCGCCAAAGCTCATCGCCATTCGCAGAAGATCGTCAATTCGGGTTGGCATAATGAAGAAAAAATCGGGAACTCGGCCGCGAAAGGTGCGCCGGAAAAAGACATCGTGGGCGCTTATCGGCCTAAAACTAAACTCCAATAAGTTTAACGCGTTACAACGATATCGGTCAATGATTTTTTAGTTGACCTTTTTTCGGTCAATTCGACACGTCGGTGATAACAATCGTAGAATCGAGTTTCGCGATGACGCAAGCATTAAAACTCACAGGCATCGACCCGCCGCTCGCAATTCCTGGCGGCGAGATCGCCATCGCCTGCGAGAATTTTCGCCCTGACCGGCACTCGCCTGATGGCTGTTATGTAGCTGGAATTCGCTGTCGTACCGTCGCCGAATCGACCACGCGCGTACTCGCGATCGTGCCCCAAGATGCTGACGAAGGCAAGACGTTTGCCCATCTCGAAAGCAAGAGTGCGGTCAGCAATACTTTCGAACTCAACGTCGGCCGCGAACTCGCCGACGAGATGCACATCGTTGCGAATCCGGCCGTCGATCCGTCGGACGGAGCGATAATTTTGACGCGATCGGGTGCACGCGGACAGCATTTGCCAGCAACGCTTTACCGACTTGAAAAGGATGGTTATCTTGACGAGATGCCCGAGCCGATATTGAATCCGACCGGTATCGCCTTTGATCGAAATGGGATGATGTTCGTCACGAATCGCGCACAGGGCGAGGTTTACGCGGTCGGTCGCGACGGAACGGCGACTGTCTTCGCGGCGGGACTTGGCATTGCAACTGGGATCGTATTTGGCCGCGATGGTGCGATGTACGTTGGTGATCGTTCGGGCACGATTTATCGGATAGATGAAGATGCCGTTTCCGAGTCATACGCCAAGCTTGAACCGTCAGTGGCCGCCTATCACATCGCCTTTGGGCCGGACGAAAAGCTCTATGTCACAGCTCCGGGTCTTGCGAGTCACGACGCAGTTTATGCGATTGACCAAGACGGAAATGTCTCGACATATTTTCGCGGTTTAGGCCGGCCGCAGGGATTGGCGTTCGATAAAGCAGGGAGTCTTTACGTCGTTGGTTGCTACCAAGGCCGTCACGGCATCGTGAAAATTGCACCCGGTGCGGTTTCGGTCGAACATTATGTCGCGGGCAACAACATCGTCGGCCTGTGCTTCTCTCAAGACGGCGACATGATCGTCGCGACAAGCAACAACGTCTTTTCGATCGCATGAGGCATAGAGGGAACGTTGCTCGGCTGATCCGAAAGCATAGCCCCGTCGTTTACGGCGGGGTGAGACGGCAGCACACTACGTGAG
>JANNWQ010000113.1:0-13048 GCA_031408595.1 Acidobacteriota bacterium
TGGTCGAGTGTGCCGCCGGCCGGGATGTTTGCGAATGGAGCGACGATGCTGTCGTAGCTGGTGATCGGCCGTACATTATTGTCCATGTTAAATGGGGTGAGCGGTTGAGCGGCGCGCTTTAGATCTGGTGAAAGGTGTTCCGGCGTGATGACCTCGTTATCGACGGCACGGGCGATGATGCGCTGGATCTCGTTGCAGAGCTGGCGGACGTTGCCCTCCCAATTGCAAACCATAAGCATATCGATCGTTTGTGGCGTAAAGGTGATGTTGCTCTTTTCGAACCTTGCCGAGTAGTGATTGATGTAGTAATTGACGATCGGCGGTATCTCGGCACGGCGTTCGCGAAGCGGCGGTACGCGCAGTCGAATTACGTTGAGTCTATAATAGAGATCCTCGCGAAACGTTCCGTCGGCGACCTTTTCCTCGAGCGGCATATTGGTCGCCGCGATGATCCGCACATCGACCTTTAACGGCTTCTTTTCACCAAGCGGCTGGATCTCGCCTTCCTGCAAGAATCTTAGAATTTTCGGTTGGATATCAAGCGGGAGATCGCCGATCTCGTCGAGAAACAGCGTACCGCCGTCGGCGGTGCGAATGGTTCCCGGCGAGTCGTTTACCGCACCGGTAAACGCACCTCTTTTGTACCCAAACAAGTGTCCCTCAGCTAGCTCTTTTGGAACGGCGGTACAGTTGAACGGCACAAATATTTTATCTTTGCGATTTGAGATCGTATGGATCGCACGCGAGACAAGCTCTTTACCGGTTCCCGACTCGCCCGTGACGAGCACAGTCACGTCGGACGAGCGTATCTTGTAAACTTCCTCGACAAGTGAAGTCATAGCCGGTGACGAATGAATAAACCCCGGCATCAGGCTGTTCGACGTGTATGGCGAAGTGTCAGTCTCAGTTGGCGTCGATTTATCTCTTTCGCGAAGGGCGACGAGATCCATACCAAGTTCGACGACTCGGAGCAACGGAGCAAGCGAGCTATCGTCGGCAAGTACTGCGCCGGACTGCGGATTTACGATCAGTACAGCTTGCTGCGCCGCACTGCTGCGGAGGTGAAGTGTGGCAATATTTTTAGCGCGCGAAAATGCCTTTTCCTCGCCTTTTGCGATTGCTTCACCGAGTTTTAGAACAAGGTCGTTACTCTCGGGCGGCGTGTAGCCGTGTGTGATGAATGGATACAGCCGTTTGTTATCGTTGTACTGCGCAATGACGATCTTTTTGGCGTTGCTTTCCTGTTGGAGCACAGCAACAAGCTCGCGAAAGAGCAATTCTCGCGACGCCGTCGCCTCTGCCAGACGGACCATGAGGAGTTGCGAGACCACAGAATTGACGCGTTTCTCTTTTGTCGCCGTCGCAGATATTAGTGGTGCCGCGTCGAGCCGACGCTCGACGCTAGTAACCTGAGAGGCCATCTCGCCGAGCCGTAGTTTTCTGAATATCTCGCCTGCTGCCGAAAGGTGTCGCCGAGCGCGGGCTGGATCGCGGCCGTCAAGGTGAGCACCCAAAAGGTAGTTGAGAATGCCTTTGTGATAGAGGTCGCCTCCCGCCTCAAATATTGTCAAAGCGCGGCTGAAGTGGTGGATAGCAAGCTCGACATCATCGTCCGAGACAGCGGCGAGGCCGCGGATACGCTGGATGTTACCAAGCACGAAAAAGTCGTCGGTCTTATCCGCTTCCTCTACCGCGATCAGAGCCTCCTCGCAATCTTCAGGTTTTCCGAGATCGAGATTTGCCTCGGCCAGTACGAGGCCGGCCATGCTGGCGAAGTGCTTGTCACCTAGTCTGGCGGACAAAGCGATGGTCTCGTTAGCAGTCTCGATGGCACGTTTCGGATCGCCCTGGGCGAGGAAGCACCGGGCGAGATTTCGCATCGACTGTATCTCGTACCAACCGCGTTTATTCTCGCGAGCGAGGTCGATCGCACGTTCGAGCATCGTCTGAGCTTCGCCGGTCTCGCCGCGGAGCATCTTTAGCTCGCCCAGCGAATCGAGTATCCCAGCGGCGTGCGAATGGCCTTGGCGCTCGGCGATCTCGAGGGCTTTTCCGATCATTTGTTCGGCTTTGAGCCAATCACCGATCAGCATCAGATTGATGCCAAGGTTGTTGTACGCAATTACCGAATTTAACGCATGCTCGGTCTGATCGAAGAAGGCGATTGACTTCTCAAGACAATCGATGCCGTCCTGCGGCCGACGCAGAAACCAGTACGCCCCCGACATATCGGTGTAAAGCTTGCCAAGCATGAACGGGGCCGAATTGCCGCTAATGATATTTATTCCGGACTGAAAATGCTCGAGTGCCTTTTCGCTGTTTCCTTCCTGATGCAGACTGTTGGCGATCTCACGATACGCCTCGGCCATGCCGAGCCAGTCGCCGTTCGAGCGGGAATAATTTAACGATTTCTCAGCGTAGTCGCGAGAGATAGGATATTCGCTCAGCTTACGGTAAACGCGGGCCAGAGCAATGTCGATCGAACCGGCGAGCGGGGCGAGTTCTTCGCTCTCGACGCGTTGCAGATTATCTTTTAGCAGCGTGACTGCCTTAGGCTGTTCGCCGGCGTTGCTGAAGGCGAGAGCAAGCTGGGTGCGAACGCGAACCTGCGTCGCGGGCGAAAGCTCAGCAAGACTTGCTTCGTCCTCGTATTGTTGAAGCGATTCGAGGGACTCTTTATAGCGGCCAGTCGTCTCTAATGTAAAAGAGAGCAATCGTCTGAGTGTTGCGAGATCGTCCGGTGTGTGTCTGAAATTGGCGATGGTGTCGACAAGGACGCGTTCCGCCTCATTCGAGCGGCCATCGCGCAGTTTCTGGCCGACGTCGATAAATATCTTATCGATCGCATCGTGCGTTATCGCCCGTGCTGCAGCCTGGCCTGAACGGCCAGCGACGCGCCCACGCGGAGCACTATTTGGGGTCTGATCCTTCTTCATCAAAGTCTATTGACAGGGGGAATAGCTGACAAATACGACCAATGCGTCGCGCGTTTCAAAACGACGACGCGAAAAACGAACAAATTGATTACTTAGTAAACAGCGCAACTGAAATCTAACAGAAAACGCGGAGTGCGTCCAGCTTTTTTTTAGAAGGTGGGCAAGAAAGGATAATATCGGCGAAGATGAGGGTTGATAAAACGCAACAGGTGGATCGAGGAGCGGAAAATACCATCCCGCTCCTCGATCGAGGCATCTATGCGGGCACCTTACCGGCCTCTTCACGGCTCCAGAAGCGATGCTGGGAGATAGCAGAAATGAAGTCAGAAGTGAGCTTCTTTGAATCTTCCCTCCCACCGACAACGCCATCTGCCGAGAGATCGACAAAGGTCTTCTTCATAAAGTCAGCCGAAGAAGAGGCGGCGGCAATCGCTTTACAGTGTTTGTATGCTTCATTTACGAAGTGAACTGCGTCAGGCTCGCCGGCCAGGTCGTCCCCTCCGGCGACGAACACAGCGTCGTAAACGACCGAGGTTGCGAGGAAGAATGCCTCGTCAGCCTTTAGCGATTCACCGTTAGAGGTCTTAACCGTGCCGAGCTTAGGAGCTATCAATTTCGTCACCGCTCCGGCCTTTTCGAGTTCCGATCTCATGGAGTTCACAACAGAACCATCTACTCCGTTTGAAGCAAGGATGGCGATCCTGCGGGTCTTGATCGTATCTTTGATCGTGTTCGCCATGCTGAGCGCTGCCGACTTGTCGAGCGATGACCTAACCTTGGTCGGCTGGACCGACTTTGGATTCGTATCTGCCCCAAACGACTGATTCATCATAGCGGCCGGTTTTGGCACCGGCATACCGAGATTGTCTGCGATGCGTTTTGCTAAAGATTTGTCGACCTGCGTCAGATTGCCGACCATTCTTTCACGGATGGCGTCGGTTTCGAGCTTGCCCAGTTCAAAACTGAACGCATTTACGATATGCGTTTTCTCGATCTCGGATTGGCTGTTGTAGAAGAGCGTAGCCTGACTAAAATGATCGTGAAAACTCTTGCTGCGGGCACGCACCTTGTTAGCGTCAATGCGTTCCTCATGCGAGTGAAATCCGCCCTCGCTCATCATCGCCTGATACGGACAGCCAGCAGCCGTGGTGTTTGGCTGGTACGCGGTCTTTCCCTTGTCGATGGTCATCCGCATGTGGGCGTCGCGTTGATTGTTATGAACCGGAGCGACCGGACGATTGATGGGGATCTCGTGAAAATTAGGACTGCCCAAACGCGAAAGCTGCGTATCGGTATATGAGAACAAACGTCCCTGCAGCAGCGGATCATTCGAAAAATCAATGCCCGACACGATATGGCCGGGGTGAAATGCGACTTGCTCGGTCTCCGCAAAAAAGTTATCTACGTTGCGATCGAGCGTCATCTTGCCGATCCTCTGAACAGGAACTAATTCCTCAGGGATGAGCTTTGTCGGATCGAGCAGATCAAAGTCGAATTTGTGCTCGTCCTTTTCGTCGACGATCTGAATACCGAGTTCCCACTCGGGAAATGCTTCGGATTCGATCGCTTCCCACAGGTCGCGGCGATGAAAATCTGGGTCCTTACCCGAGATACGCGTCGCCTCGTCCCACGCGACCGAGTGAACGCCGAGTAGCGGTTTCCAGTGGAACTTAACGAAACATGACTTGTTCTGTTCGTTGATGAACCGGAAAGTGTGGACGCCAAAGCCCTCCATCATCCGCAGGCTGCGCGGTATCGCACGGTCGGACATCGCCCACATCAGCATGTGTGTCGACTCGGGCATCAACGATGCAAAGTCCCAGAAGGTGTCGTGTGCCGACGCGGCCTGAGGTATCTCATTGTGCGGCTCCGGTTTTACGGCGTGGATCAGATCCGGAAACTTGATCGCGTCCTGGATAAAAAACACCGGGATGTTGTTTCCGACGAGGTCGTAATTGCCTTCGTCCGTATAGAACTTTACAGCAAAGCCCCGCACATCGCGGGCAAGATCGGTCGAACCCTTTGAGCCCGCGACGGTCGAGAATCTAACAAAAACCGGCGTCTTGCGTTCAGGCTCATTCAGAAACTTCGCCTTTGTGTACTTCGCTATCGACTCGTACACCTGAAAGTAACCGTGCGCTCCGACGCCGCGGGCGTGGACGATGCGCTCAGGTATCCGCTCATGGTCAAAGTGAGTGATCTTTTCCCGGAGGATAAAATCCTCGAGCAGCGTTGCACCGCGTTCACCGCTTTTCAGCGAATTCTGATTGTCGTTTATTCGCAGCCCCTGATTAGTTGTGAGGAACTGGTCGCTTTCGTCGCTCAGATTAGTCCTGAGATCAGCGAGTTTCTTGTTCTCGCGTTTTTGCTTTGCCATAAGGTTATGTTTTTAGGCGCTCGCCGCTTTTTCCTTATTGAAGTTCTCTTTCTCGGCGGCCATTTTGTCGCCGAGACGGTTTAGAACGTCAGATTCGAACTGATCTTTGACGAGGGGAAACATCTTGTCCTCTTCCTCTTTGACGTGATGGTCGGTATCTTCCATCAGCACCTTTAGCTTCGGCTCGAATTGCTCACTGCCATCAGAAAGCTCGGCGATCTGTCGCAGGAATATCTTCATCTGCCGATGCTCCTCAATGCCTTCCAGAACAATATCGACGAGTTCCTTATCGCCGTCTTCTTTCAATTTCGGGTAGAAGATCACCTCTTCGACGTGAGCGTGGACATCGAGCTCGGCCTTGATCTTTTTGAAAATGGCGGGATGCTTCGATACGTCGGACTCTTTAACGTCCTGAAATAGCTTCCTGACTACGTCATGATCGGCCTTTAGTAATTCGACTGCATTCATATGTTTTCTCCTAAAAATGGAATTCGATCTCGAAAGAAAGTTCGTTAAGCTCTTTTCATTTTTAAGAGATGGTAACGGCCGATCTGTGAGTGGTCTGTACCGTATCATACATACCGTTTTCTGCCGGATTGGCGGCCATGTGCTAAATTGCTCATATGCCTGAGTTTCCAGACATCGACGGCGGCACCGGCGTAATGGTCGAAAAACGCATAAAGCTCGAAAAGCCTAAGCTTTTTAAGGTTCTGCTGCACAACGACGACTTTACGACGATGGAATTTGTCGTATTTGTGCTTCAACACGTCTTCGCACTCCAAGAGGCCGAAGCCTTCACTGTAATGCTAAATGTCCATACCACAGGCATCGGGGTCGCGGGCATTTATCCGTACGAGATCGCCACGATGAAATGTGAAAAGGCAATGAACATCGCAAAGGCGAGAGAATATCCGTTGTTGTGTACCGTGGAGGAGGAATGAACGGGCAAAAAGTGATACAATTTCCTTTCGATATGCGGAGGCCATCGCCCATTATTATCAACATCGTTGGGACTGGTTTGGTCTAGAACCGAGCCGTGGCGAATTTCTGCCTGAACAGTCCCAAGCCCGAAAACGGCTTGGGGCTTTTTGATTTTGTATGAGTGAAGAATTAGATCTTAAGAAAACGGTTAACTTGCCCCGCACAGACTTTTCGCAAAAGGCGAATCTTGGGCAGATGGAGCCTGCGCGTTTGAAGAAATGGCAGGAAATGGGGCTTTATGAGAAGGTGCTAGCGGAGCGTGCGGGGCGTGAGAAATTCATTCTCCATGACGGCCCGCCGTATGCAAATGCGGATATTCACATCGGCACCGCGCTCAATAAGATACTTAAGGATTTCGTCGTCAAGACGCGATCAATGATGGGTTTTGAGGCGCCGTATGTGCCGGGATATGACTGTCACGGGCTGCCGATAGAGACGCTGGTCGAGAAGAAATTGGCTGAGAAGGGCAAGAACAAAGCTGATATTCCTGTCGCCTCATTTCGCCGCATCTGTCGCGAACACGCTTCGACGGCGATGACCGGGCAGACACGCGATTTCCAGCGACTCGGCATTCTCGGCGAATGGAAGAATCCATATCTGACGATGTCTGCCGAATACGAATCGTCAACCGCTCGTCTCTTCGGCAAATTCCTCGAACGCGGCTTCGTCTATAAAGGCCTGCGTCCCGTATATTGGTGTATCCATGACCAGACCGCTCTCGCCGAGGCCGAGGTCGAGTATCGCGAACACACATCTCCATCCGTGTACGTAAAGTTTCCGCTGAAATCCGATCCGGCTGAGATCGACGGAGCACTCGTTGGCAAGAACGTATTCGTCGTCATCTGGACGACCACGCCATGGACGCTGCCCGCGAATCTGGGCATCACAGTGCATCCGGATTTTGACTATTCGGCGATCGAGGTTTCTGACGCCGAGGTGTTCATCGTTGCCTCTGAACTTGCTGGTGCATTTGCCGAGATGTGCGGATTTGCTGAGTTCGAGGAAATCGCCCGTTTCAAAGGCTCAAAGCTTGATCGTCTCGAGGCGAAACATGCATGGCTCGATCGGACTTCGCTGATCATGAACGCCGATCACGTCACGTTCGGCGAGGCAGATGCAGAGGTCGAGCTTGATGCACGACACGAAAATAAGGCGGCTGGGAAATCCGGCACAGGCTGCGTTCACACTGCTCCGGGACACGGTGCGGACGACTTCGCGGTGGGCAAGAAATACGGGCTCGAGGTTTACGCTCCGGTCGATGCGGCGGGTAAATTTATTGCTGAGGTCGAGCATTTCGCGGGCCTCAGCGTTTTTGAGGCAAACCCTAAGATCGTCGAATTCCTAAGAGACAGCGGAGCTTTGTTAAGTGTCGAAAAGTACGATCACCGTTATCCGCATTGCTGGCGGTGTAAGAACCCGGTGATCTTCCGGGCGACGCCGCAGTGGTTCGTTTCGATGGATGAATCTGTCGACGGATCGTCTTTGCGTCAGCGTGCACTCGATGAGGTTGCGAAGGTCAAATGGCATCCGACATGGGGCGAAGGCCGTATGGGCAATATGTTCAAGGGCCGCCCGGACTGGTGCGTGTCGCGACAACGTTCGTGGGGAGTGCCGATCCCGGTTTTCTATTGCAACGGTTGTGACGAAGCGGTCGCCGATCCCGAGATCATCGATCACGTTGCCGACATCTTTGCGGTAGAGACGGCCGATGCGTGGTACGCACGCCCCGAGAGCGAATTACTACCCGACGGATACAAATGCGTTAAATGCGAGGGAACTGAGTTTCGCAAAGAGACTGATATTCTCGACGTATGGTTCGACTCGGGGTCGAGTTGCGTAGCGGTTCTTGAGACACGCGGCGACACGTTGAGGTTTCCTGCCGACGTCTATCTCGAAGGCGGCGATCAGTATCGCGGTTGGTTCAATTCGAGCCTTAGCTGCGGCATCGCCGCACACGATAGTGCGCCGTACAAACAGATCATCACGCACGGCTGGGTCGTCGATGGTGAGGGCCGTAAGCAGTCGAAATCCATCGGCAACGTCACGGCTCCGCAGGAGATCATCGACAAATCGGGTGCTGATGTAATGCGTCTGTGGGCAGCAGCGGTGGATTATACCGAAGATGTTCGCTGCTCGGACGAGATCCTTCTTCGCGTCGTCGATGCGTATCGCAAGATGCGAAACACGCTGAGATATGCGCTCAGTAATCTCGACGGATTTTATCCGGCGACGGGCTCAGTTTCTGACGCCGCGATGCACGAGATCGATTGTTGGGCACTGGCGGTGCTTAACGAAGTAACGGAAAAGGTGATCGCGGCGTATCAGGCGTATGATTTTCAGGCGGCCTACAATGCGATCTACAACTTTTGTACCGTCGCACTGTCGTCACGATATTTTGATATCGTCAAAGACCGCCTTTACATCGCCGCTCCGAATAGCGAAGCACGCCGCTCAGCTCAGACTGCGCTGCACAAGATCGCCGATTCGCTGGTGAGGTTGATGGCTCCTCTGCTTGCGTTCACCGCAGACGAAGCGTGGGAGAATCTACCCGCGACCTCAGTACCGTCGGTTCACATGGCGGAGTTTCCTGATGTGCTCGAAGCTGACAACAGCGGCCTGATCGCAAACTGGGAACGCCTCTTCGCGATCCGCGACGATGTGCTGAAGGCTCTTGAGACGGCCCGCAACGACAAGCAGATCGGCTCGTCGCTTGAGGCAAGGGTCATTCTTACGACCGATGCCGAGACGACCAGATTCTTGCTCGACTACTACACCGAGCTGCGATACATCTTCATCGTCTCGCAGGTCGAGGTACACGAGGGTGCTTCGTTCGCGGTCGAGATCCAAAAGGCAGATGGCGAAAAATGCGAACGCTGCTGGAATTACTCGACCCGCGTCGGGGAATTTAGTGAATGGCCGACGGTATGCGAAAGGTGCAACGAAGCGCTTATCGAGATCGTAAAGGATGTACAATAGAAACGCATGATAAGGTCAGTGCCAAAGAAAGACTATGGAACCTTCTCCTCAGGAGTGAATGATATGGGTCTGGTTTATGCAGAGATCGAGTTGTCGAATGGCGGCGACGCTTATCTCGTGAGAAAGAAATTGATCCCTGAAACTGACTTGAAAAGCGTCCGGCTCAATGCGCTCGTCGATACGGGAGCATACATGCTTTCGATTAATGAAGCGGTGCGGGCGCAACTTGACGTGCCCTTCATTCAAAAACAAATTAGTCAGCTAGCGGACGACACCCTCATCGAGGTCGACATTGTTGGGCCTATCGAGGTTCGTTTTGAGAATCGCCTCACTACGTGTAACGCAGTCGTATTACCGGGCGAGGCCGAGGTGTTACTCGGCTCGATACCAATGGAGGATATGGACGTCATAATTGAACCAAAGCTGCAGAAACTGATGGTCAATCCGAAACACCCTTATATCGCTCAGAAATATCTCAAGTAAATCAATGCGACTCATTATTCTCGTAGTGCTCTTCGCTCTTGCCTCGACGGTCAATGCTCAGCAAGTTTACACGCCCGAGAAAGGTTCAGTGGAACGATCCGATATCCTCGCTGCTCTTCGCGTTCCGGTCGAAAAGACGCTAAAGCAAAAGATCGTCTTTGTAACTGAGCATTTCAATATTCAGGGCACATGGGCCTTTGTCAGCGGCCAGCCGACGACCCCGTCGGCCGGAAAGCCGAGTCTCAAGGGCACGATATTCGATGGCGAAGAGGATATGTTTGACGACAATTTCTTCGGCTTGCTACGTAAAGCAGGTGGTAAATGGAAGGTTGTGACCCATGCCTTGGGATGTACCGATGTCTGCTACCTTGACTGGTGGAAGAAATACAGGGCTCCTAAGAGTATTTTTCCGTATACTGAGTAGAATGTCGGTTGATTTTCAAACACTGATCTCATCGCCGACTGCGGCCTTTTCGGAAGGCCTGAGGTTTTTCAATGGAACTGGAATGTTGAACGATGCACTAACTAGATTGGCCCAAGATCTAGACCGCCGCGATATCGACTACGCAGTAGTCGGAGCCATCGCACTAAATCAACACGGGTTTCAGCGTTTTACTACGGATATTGACCTGCTTTTGACTAGCAAAGGACTTCAGCAATTTCGAGAAACATTGGTCGGCCTCGGCTATCGACCATCATTCGAAGGGGCGCGTAAGAAATTTCGAACGACAGACGGTAACGTTCCGTTAGATATCATAATCGCGGGAGAGTTTCCGGGTGATGGCCTGCCGAAGCCGGTGGCGTTTCCCGACCCCGCGAATGTTTCGGTCGTCATCGATGGTGTGAAGACCATCTCGCTTGAAAAGTTGATCGAGCTAAAGCTGGCATCCGGGATGACCGCAACCGACCGGCTTAAAGATCTCGCTGACGTGCAGGAGCTGATAAAGATAAAGCGGCTCAATGCCGAGTTTGCCGAACGGCTCGACGAATATGTCCGTGCAAAATATCTTGAATTGTATCAGGGTGTCGTGAACGGGACGCCTGACGAATAAATTAGTGAATAAACGCGACATTATCTGGAAATTAGCCTATCTCGCCATCGCGGGCGGTGTATTTCTCATCGACCAGACATCAAAGGCCTGGGCCGTCAGCCGTCTCAAATTGGGCGGCGATATGCCCGTGATTTCGGGCTTTTTGAATTTTGCGTACGCACAGAATACTGGCGTCGCATTCTCTATGCTCGACGATCACGGCGATGCAGGAAAATGGGGTCTGTCCGCCGTCGCTCTCGTCGCGGCCGTGCTGGTCCTATACTTCTTTTGGCGAACACCACGTAGCGATGACCGTATGCTCGGAGCACTCGCACTGCTTCTCGCTGGCATTGCTGGCAACGTCACCGACCGTATGCGGCTCGGTTATGTGATCGATTTTATCGACGTGCAGTTCGGCAATTGGCATTACCCGACGTTTAACGTTGCAGATGCGGCGATTTGCGTCGGTGCGGGACTCTTGGTGATCGACATGTTTTTCTCCAAGAAGAAGGCGGCGGAAGAAACGACGGGAACTCGACCTGCTACCTAACCTATGTATCCTGAATTATTCCGCATCGGCGAATTTCCTATAACGACCTACGGCATTTGGCTGGCGGTGGGGATGTTGGTTGGGCTGCATCCGGCATCGCGGCTGGGGGCGCGTGACGGGCTGCCACGTGAGAGAATCTATGACCTCGGACTTTGGGTTCTGGTTGGCGGGCTTGTCGGGTCGAAGGTGCTGATGCTCTTTGTCGAGGAGAATGTTCAGATCCTGACACTCGATTTCCTGCGAAGCGGCGGTGTATTTTACGGCGGTTTGATCGGTGGATTTCTAGCGGTGGTGATTATCGTGCGGCTTTACAAGCTGCCGTTTTGGAAGGTCGCGGACGCATTCGCACCGGCAGTTGCGCTCGGACAGTCGTTTGGCCGACAAGGATGTTTTGCGGCCGGTTGCTGTTGGGGAAAACCGACCGACCTTCCATGGGGCGTGCATTTTAGCAAGCTCGGCAACGAATACACCGGAGTCCCCATCTACGGCCCAGAGGGCGGCGATCTTCACCTGCACCCGACGCAGTTGATCGAATCTTTCACAATGCTCGCCGTTTTCGGCCTGCTGGTTTGGCTTCACAAACACAAAAAGTTTGACGGTCAGATCCTGATTGCTTACGGCATACTCTACTCGATCTTTCGCTTCTCGATCGAATTTATCCGCGACGACCCGCGTGGTGATCTGATGGGCCTGACGACGCTGACGGGTCTTTCTACGTCGCAGATGGTAAGTTTGGTAGTAGCGGCCGCGTCAATTGCATTTATGATCGCTCGCTACCGGGCGGCCGCACCGGCACCTGTACCGACATCACCGAGTGACTGAAGAAACGTCATCCCCATTCCTTACAGCGACAGATCTTGATTCCGGCAAGCGTCTCGACGCATACCTAGCTGAGAACATCGAGGGGTGGTCACGTTCGCGGCTGCAGCGGCTGATCGATAATGAGGATGTTCTCGTCAACGATAAGGCAGTAAAGCCGTCGTACAAGATACGTGAGAGTGACGAGATCGAGATCGACCTGGTAGAGGCTCCGGTCGCGAGATTTGAGCCGGAGAACATTCCGCTCGATATTGTTTACGAGGATGAATTCCTGGCGGTCATCAACAAACCGGCGGGAATGGTCGTACATCCCGGAGCCGGCGTGCAGACCGGGACGCTGGCGAATGCGATCGCCTTTCACTTCGCCGAGTCCTTCGCCGAGCAAAATCGCCGGGACCCGGACAGCATCCGCATCGGCATCGTTCATCGGCTAGACAAAGACACGTCCGGCCTCATCGTCGTTGCGAAAACCGATGAGATCCACGAGGCGTTGTCAGAGCAGTTCCGCGAGCGGCAGGTCTATAAATCATACATAGCACTCGTCCACGGCTCGCCCGAACAAAAGATCGGCAAGGTCGAGGCTCCGATCGGCCGCAACAAGCATAATCGCCTACGAATGAAGGTCGCAACCCACGGTCGCAGTGCCTTGAGCCTATGGAAGGTGCGTAAACGCTACGATAAATTCACGCTCCTCGACATCGAGATCAAAACCGGCCGCACCCACCAGATCCGCGTCCACATGGGCTACATCAATCACCCCGTCGTCGGCGACGAGATCTACAACGAAGGCCGCGACAACACCATAATGGACCTCACGGTGCGCAACGCCATCGCCTCAATGCCCCGATTCTTCCTCCTCGCCGAACAGCTTTCCTTCACGCATCCAAAGACCCAG
>JANNWQ010000114.1:0-1933 GCA_031408595.1 Acidobacteriota bacterium
GGCGCTCGACAAACAGCGGGCGCATCCGCTTTGTGTTCAATCGAGTAAACTGACTCGATACTAATTGGTTCGTGTTCACGAGGTGATGATAGGATGAAGCCGGACCGAAGTCGGTCCAGCTACAAACAGGCTCTGCAGTGCCAAGCGTGTAGTGATCCGATTAAAAGGAGAATAGATTGCATCCAAAAGGACTCACTGAAAGGAGCCTTCGTGCGTGTCAAGAACTCTGGTTAGGCGAACTAGTCCGGAACATAAAGTCGCCCCGAACCGGGAAGCAGCTTAAGGTAGGTGTATAAATCTTCCTTGACTGGATAGATCGCAGTTAGCTCGCCTCTCAAGCGTTCGATTTCATTTCCGATATCTCGGAGACGCGCAATTTGTCTATTTCGCGAACGAAGATACTTTGGGTCTTCCTCTTCAATATACTCTCTTTGATCTCTTCCACCAGTCATGCGAGACACAGTCGGGGCTGGCCGGAGCTGATACTGGAAATACGGCGATTTCGGTAACACCTCGCTCCCACCCCGAAAATAGCGGGTTGCAAGTATGGCCCGCGCATTTTGCAAGTTTGCGTTAAGCTCCGATGTCTTGATATTCCACAATTCATCTACTTCACTGAACTTGGCCGCGATATGATCACGGACAAATTCGTCAAAATCCTGTACGACTGCGATACGGAAGATTTCCGTATAATATGGCAGCGAAACCAATAGATTGAGGCGAACCTCAAGTTCTGCGATTCTTTGCCATTTGGTCGCGATCTCCACTTGAAAGGCCGCATCAATAGGGAATGCGATATTTTCCTCGACCGCTTTCGCGAGTTTTTCAGCGACGAACTCTAAGGAGCGGTACGCATCGTCAACCAATGCTTCGTCGATTTCTCCCCGAAGACGAGCGGGCAGTTCTTTAACTAGGGCTGTCAGGACGATGATCCGTTTCCTGATGTCCTCAAGCCGCCGGATAATTTCTTTGCGCTCAGCAGCTCCGTCATCGTCGCCGAAAACCTTCTTGGCCAATCCAGCACCCAGCCCACCGGCGAAAGACATTGCGACCTGGATGAGCAATACAGTCGTTATGGGGTCCACGGGCAGTCTCCCTCAGCGAGCAGTTTGCATATGACTATCATCGAACCGCCCCAATAGCCAAATAAAATGTCACCTGGGATACCCCCGCCTTAATAGACATCCGTTTACGGTGATCGACCCCAAAAGCGAATAGGGAGATCTAGACCAATGTCGCCACGCCGCTGAAGCTAGAAGGCATAAATGCCATGTCCGGTTTCAGAGATCAAGGATCCATGAACCAACGACCGCAATCTTGTCGTTCTCGGTTAAAGAGGAAAGATGGTAGGCGGCATTTTATCGTCTAGACCTCCATTCTGTTTGCTGTAAGCGCCGCTCTCGCTTAAGACCGGGACGGCAGCAAAAGCACGGATGACCCGTCTTTCCGGCCGGACAAGAAAGACCGAACTTGGTGCAAAAGCGCATTCTTATTACTGATGTCGACAACACGCTGCTCGATTGGCAGGATCTTTGGTATCAGACGTTTTCGGCGATGATGGACAAGGTACTCGACATCTCCGGCGTCGATCCCGAGACGCTCTACGCCGAGGCCAGCGTAATCCATCAGAAGTACGGCACCAGCGAATATTCGCATCTGCTCGAAGAACTGCCGTCTCTCCGCGCGCGCTATGGCGAAGATATTCTGACCGTGATGGCGCCAGCGATCAATGCCTTTCGCGAGACGCGCCGCCGCGTGCTCAACCTCTATCCGACTGTCGCTGACACCCTCGCCGCATTGAAGGGGAAGGGCGTTCGGATCGCCGCATTCACCGAGTCCAAGGCGTTCTACTCCAACTATCGGTTTCGCAAACTCGGGCTCGATGGCCTAGTCGATGTGCTGTATTCACCCAAGGATCATAGCGTTCCGGACG
>JANNWQ010000115.1:0-8160 GCA_031408595.1 Acidobacteriota bacterium
TGACGAAGTCTCGCCCATTTTTGGCGAGAGTTTCGCGTAATGCCGGATCTTCGTACAGCCTGACTATTGCATCGCTCAATTCATCCGCTCGTCCTGGATTTACGAGTAGTCCGGTTTCTCCGTGTTTAATGGCCTCCGGGATCGCGTATATCTCCGTCGAGATGCTGGCAACGCCCATCGCCATTGCCTCAAGCAGAGCGACCGGCAAACCCTCGATATAACTAGGAAGCGCAAAAACATCAGCCGCCGCGTAGGCGCTAAGAATATCCTTTCGATCGTTACCGATATTGAAAGCGTTAATGAGATGAAAGTTAACGCCGAGCCTGTATCCGGCGATGCGTTCCATTTCGGACGGGGCAACGTCGCTCGATGTTATCCATGCAAAGTGAATTTCTGGACATGCTTCGACCGCTTTTTGTGCTGCCTCCAGAAAAGTCCACCTCCCTTTTCGGTCGATGAATTGTCCGACACATAGAACAACAAATGCGTCTTCGGGAATACCAAGGCGTCTTCGAATCGAAACTCTATCGCCTACTCCCTCGCGAATCGCATCGATCTCAGTTGGATTAACAGTTGTGTAGGTTACGCGGATCGTGTCAAAAAAAGGCTGATGTACCCAACGGCGAAATCTTTTCTTTGCGTCTTGATTTGACGCAAATGCCTTCAATCTCGGTAGTCGCGACACCAAGCCGATCTTTATTTTCCACACCAACTCACGCCATTTCGAGGCATCAGGCAATGCGTTGTGCATTGTCACGAAAATATTCGCGCCGCGAAGCAGAGACAACGCGGTCAACAGCGTTGCCGATTGCCAGGGAGCGGCCTCGATATGTAGGATGCAGTTTTTGAGATCGAACTCTCTCAAGTGCCAAAAAACATTGAACTCAGAGTGCAAGATGGTAATTCTCCGCTCGATCTTGCGCCCAATGTCAACTGCCGGTGCGAGATCGAAGCGTCCTTTTAAGAACTCATATCTAATACCGGCCGCATCAAGGAAGCCCAACAGCTTTGCATCCGAGCCTTCGGGCAGAAGCGCCACGATATCCCATTCGGCCTTAGCCAGTTTCATTATCCCGAGAAAATAGATCTGGGCACCGCCCCATTCAAGGTAGTTCCAAACGAAGATAAGTTTTGGCTTCGCCGAAGCTGCTTTATCGGACATCGGGCTTTGAGCTGAACCGCTTTACTCCATAGCTGACAGATTTTAGCAGAAGGTCGGCCAAATAAGCGCTGAAGGCCAGAACTGCACCTGATTTGGACGGAGCTGATTCCCAACGAGCGATGAATTGACGTTGTAAATTCTGCGGATGACGGCGGTCTTTGAACAGTACCTCGGCCATGCGTCCGATCGACAGACTGTGCAGCGATGGCGGATAGGTATTTGGCTCGCACCAAACGAGGACTCGCGGATCGACGAGAAGTTTCCAACCGGCTCTACGGAAACGCGCGATATACTGAGCATCGCCCCATCCGTGCGGGAATTTCACCTCGTCCATCAGGCCGCACTCGCGGAGTGCTTCGGCTGGAAAGAGCACGCAATTTCCAACGATACACTCAACTGCAAAAGGCTCAGTGCCGACGTTGAACGCAGTCAGATCTTCAGGAATTACCCATCCGCTCTTTAGAGACTTCCACACCGGGGCGACCTGAAATACTCGATGTGGTTCGTTCCAAAGAAGGAGTAAGCCACCAATGATCGATCTGGGATTTGAGTTTGCAGTTGCGATGAGGCGTTGAAGAAACTGGTCGTGACAGACGGCATCGTCGTTCATCGTGACGACGAAATCGGCGTTCCACGTCATCGCTGCTACAATCCCACGATTTGTTCCGGCGGCGTAGTGTAGCGTTCCGTCGCCGGCGATCAATTCGACCTCAGGGAACTCGTGGCGGATGGCATCTGAGGTGCCATCTTTTGATCCGTCATCGACTATGAATGTCCTGATCTCAAGGCCTGTTGAATCCACACGCCGCAGACTTCGCAGGCATTGCAGCGTGATGCCTCGGCGATTGTACACCGGCATAACGAGTGCGACCCGCGTCAGTTGCTGATCCATCTTAGGCTGAAGGTGTTGCGGTCTGTTCGCGAACGTTGAGGCTGGCCGCGACCTGTTGTTCGATCCAGCGATACGTCGGTGCCAGGCCGTCTTCGAGCGAGATCTCAGGTTCCCAGCCGAGTATCTCGCGAAGCCGCAAGTTATCGGAATTGCGTCCACGTACTCCCTGAGGGCCATCGACGTGTTTCGTAACGATATTGATCCCGGCGATATTCGCAATAAGTGCCGCCAAGTCATTGATCGAGATCATCCGATCCTGGCCAAGGTTGAGCGGCTCACTATGATCGGACTGCATGAGGCGATAAATGCCCTCAACGCAGTCGGCGATGTAGCAGAACGAACGCGTCTGCTCACCATCTCCCCAGATCTCGATCTCGTTCTTGCCGGTAAGCTTGGCGGTCGCGATCTTGCGGCTCAGAGCAGCGGGAGCTTTCTCACGTCCGCCGTCCCATGTGCCGTTCTCGCCAAAGATATTGTGGAATCGCACCGTTCGGGTCTCGATGCCGTAATCTTCTTTGTAGTGCATGCAGAGGCGTTCGGAAACGAGTTTTTCCCAACCGTAGGCGTCTTGCGGATATGCGGGATAAGCATCTTCTTCTTTGAGCGGTCGCACATTCACATCTTCCTGCAAATGCTCAGGATAAATGCAGGCGGAACTCGTGTAGAGATATCGCTTGATGCCATTCTCGCGTGCTGCCTCGAGAGTGTGCAGATTGATCAGCGAGTTGTTGTATAGGATCTGAGCGTGATGACAGGAGATAAATCCCATTCCGCCCATGTCGGCGGCGAGTGCATAGACCTGATCCACGCCCTCGGTTGCTTTGAGACAGTTTTCCCAACGACGAAGATCAAGCAACTGAAAATCGTCTGCGTCAGTCGCGGTAAATTCCGGCGACTTGATATCTACACCGCGAACCCAATACCCGCGTTCCCGCAAATACGTCACCAGATGGCTGCCGATAAAACCGCCCGCACCCGTAACCAATACCCGTATCTGCTCACTCATATTCTGTTAAAACTTACTGCTGTTGGTCATCACCCGACGTGTAATTGCTGCGGTGATAGTAGCTCTGATAGTAATAATAATTGTCTTTTGCGTTGAGATTCACGTTATTTAGAACGACGCCAAATACCTTCGCACCGATCTCTTGCAGCAACTGACGCGAACGCTTGACGACCTGCCGCGAACTGCGCCCCGCGTTGACGACAAGGATAACGCCATCCACCATCGACGCGATCAATACGCCGTCCGTAAACGAAGCGATCGGGGGCGAATCGACGACAACATGTGTAAATCGCGTCTGTAGCATCTTGAGCAACAGGGCCATTTGCGGCGAGCCGATCAACTCCGCGGGATTTGGCGGGATCGGGCCCGAGGTGAGCATGTACAGCTTCGATTTCTCGTCCTGCCGGATCGCAGCCGTGATATCGGCGTCGGTCAATTCGCTCGAAAGCAAAGTGCTCAATCCGTTGCCATTCTCGATTCCAAAAATTGAATGCAGACGCGGACGCCGCATATCGGCGTCGATGATGAGAACCTTGGCACCAGTCTGTGCGAGACTGATCGCGGTGTTTGTCGCTGTGGTCGTCTTGCCTTCGGACGGAAGGCTCGATGTGATCAGAAGCGACTTTGGTGCGTGGCCAGCAGTTGACAGCAATATCGAGGTTCTCAGGTGCCGATAAGCCTCAGCCAGCGACGATCGCGAATCTGCTGATATCAGCAAGGGCGATGTGGGCGATTCCCCCTCGCCTTCGTTCGCACCGACCAGTAGAAGCTTCCGCTTCGGCATCGAGTCCATCGCTGGGATGGCGGCAAGAGCCGGCAGCAGCAAGTAGTTTTCGATCTCTTCGGTGGTGCGGATCGTGTCGTCGAGATATTCGAGGAAAAGAGCGAGGCCCATTCCAAACAATGTCGATAGAAATAGAGCCGCTGCGACTGTCATCAGGCGTCGCGGCGACACCGGAATATCCGAGGGGATCGCCGGCTCAGTTATACTTATATTATTGTCAGTCCCCTGCGCAGCGATGTCGTTTCCGCTAAACTGCTTCCGCAAGTTATCAAGGAACCCTTTTTTCGTATCGATATTCTGCTTCAAAAGTGAGATGTCCACCGCACTGGTACTCTGGCCCTGAGCAGCCCCGTACTGCTTATCAAAATCAACACGGATCTTGTCTTCTTCCGCCTTCGCCGAGAGGTACTTTGTTCGCAGATTTTGGAGCAAGTCGGTCGAAACCCGGTTACGAAACGCTCCGAGATCTTTCTGCATCTTCCCGACAGCGTTATCGATAGACGCTTCGTAGGCATTTATCTGTGTGTCGATCTGTTTGAGCTCTGGAGCTCCTTCCTCAAAGAGTTCTAGTTTCTCAATGCGAAGATTACGAAGATCGTTAATCTTTTTGATAGTCTCTGTTTGAAGAACTTGAATGCTGTTCTCACGTTCCGTTGTGTACCGGGCGGTGGCAACTTCCGCGAGTGCCTTGACCTTGTCCGGCGATTTACTTACTTCCAGATACTCCGACTCAGCCGTCTTTCGTTTTTGCTCAGCGTCTAATAATTGTTTATTCAGGCCGGAAAGTCTGTCGCCGACGATCGTCTGATCGCCCTCGGTTTTAAGGATGCCGGCTTCCTGAGTAAGCTTGACGAGTTTTGCTTCGTCGCTTTGGATCTCGGTATCAAGGGTCGATATGCGCTCGGTAAGGAATGTATTTGTTTTCTTACTGGTACCGGAACGCTTTTCCTGATTCATCTCCGTGAAGGTTTTTGCCATCGAATTGACCACAAAAGCCGCCAATTGAGGACTGGTATGCCTGTACGTGATATCGATCAGCCGCGTGTCTTTGACCGTGGCTCTTGATTCACGTCGTGGATCGATGTCGAGGTTTAGCTTGATCGCCTTTACAAAGGGCTGAAGTCGGACCGCGTCGGCGATCTCTTCGTTTGTCAAGAGCGAGTTGTCGGCAAGCAACTCGTCCGGCACTTTCGTCTCCGAATCGTCCGTGGCGAGGCCGACCGATCGAAGTATCGACCTGAATGTCGAAGTCGAGCCGGCATCTTTAAGCTTTAGAAACTCTGGATGGGTATCCAGATTCTGCTCTTTGATCGTCCGACGAAGCAGATTATCGCTCAGCAACAACTGGAGTTGGGTATTGAAATACGCAGGATCCGAAGTGAGAGATGGCCGCTGCCTGTCAATTGAAACCAGATCCGGATTTGCCTGCTCAGAGTCAACCTGAACCACGGCGTGAGCGGAAAATACGCTTGGCTGCCGCGCCATGTAGATCGCGGTCAGAGTAGTCATAAGCACAGTCAGACCAATGACGAGCCACAAGCGTTTACGGATCGCTCGCCAGTAGTCGGCCAACTGGAAGCCGTCCGACGTTTGTATATTTCTATACGACGGATAGCCGCCGGTCGGTGCCGCCGCCGGTTCAAACTGGATCTCCGCTTCGCTGAGCGGATTGCGGATAATTCCACGCGGTTCGTTCATACAGAATTTTAGGGGAATCTCAAGGCAGCGTTAGGCACCGCGTTCGTGATCGCTTTTCCGAAATTGTAGAGGATCGCCTTTGCTTTGTCCTCTGATACGGCAACAATGTCATTAGGCTGAAGTATCGGGTCTGCGATCTTGCCTTTGTCGATCTGATTTAGGTCGAAAACGAGTTCCTCGCGGTCCTCACCATCGCCCTTTTGTCTAAGAACGCGAATCTTATCTTTCTTCGCGGCAGATTTTAGGCCTTTCGCAGTTACCAAGGCCTGGGTAAGCGTGATGCTTTCGCGGATGTTGTAGGCTCCCTGTTCATTCACATTCCCATAAACGTAAACGATGTCGGATTCCAGCACCGATACTAGATCGCCCGGTTGCATCCAGAATGTCTTTTTGCCTTCCTGAATATCCCGCAGCTTGAAGCTATAAACATTTACTTCCCGATCGGGATCGTCAACCTGCTTGCAGTTCGACGTGCTTCCGGTGCGTGAAACGATAACACGTGTTCCCGATTCTTTGTTCGGGCCACCGGCGAGCGCGAGCATTTCCAGAAGATGGAATTTACGTTTCACGAAAAAATATTCGGGTTTGACAACCGCGCCTGAAACGCCGATTGATTGAGACCTCTGTTCCGCGACGTTCACCACTACTTCCGGGTCTCGTATGAATTTAGCTTTGTAAGCAGCAGCGATCTCGTGGGCCAATTCAGTCTCGGATTTGCAGACCGCGATGACGGGCTTGTCCAGACGGAACAGTGTAATCGTGCCATTCGGGCTCACCGACACACGCTGACTAAGATCTGTGTGTTTGAAAACCCGCACTTCAAGCACATCCTGAAATCCGATCCGATAACGGTCGTCGTCACGCTCCGTCGAGGCTACGGCCGCGTCCGATGGAGTCGTAGTCTGAGCCGAAATGCCGACAATTGAGCACAGCGCTAAGATGCCAACCGATAATGTGATTATAAAGTTTCTCATAATACTTCTTGAGATTGATCGCGGCCCGTAAACAAATTCGCTCGTCGGAAACAGAACTATGTACCGCGAGAAGTCCTCTAAAAAGGCATTACTGCAAACAAGAATGATACCAAATGAGGCCTTACAATGAAACACAAGTTTTGCAACAAGCCGCCTTTTAGCTAAACTCTGAAACACATACTGCACGCACAAGATGGAAACCGTGACGCCGATGCTTCGGCAATATCTCGATATCAAAAAGCTCTATCCGGGGACGATCTTGTTCTTCCGGCTAGGCGATTTCTATGAGATGTTCAACGAGGACGCGATAGTTGGCTCTCGCGAACTCGAGATCACCCTCACCGCCCGTCAAAAGGACGGCCCAAATCCCGTTCCGATGTGCGGCGTCCCGCATCACGCGGCCGCGAATTACATCGCTCGATTGGTGCGAAAAGGCTATCGCGTTGCCATCTGCGAGCAAACCGAAACCCCGACCAAGGGCGTAAAGCTCGTAAAACGTGAAGTTGTACGTGTAATCACACCCGGAACGGCGATCGACCCGCAACTCGTCGAATCTCGAGATTCCGTCTATTTAGCTGCGATCTGCGGCGCGGGAAACACATTTGGCGTGGCATTTCTTGAGACGTCTTCGGGACATTTCTCAGCGACCGAGATCAGCGGGACGAACGCCTGGCAGAAAGTCTGTGAAGAAATAGAAGCCTTCGCACCGCGAGAATTGCTGTATCCGGAATCAATCGAGACAACGATCCGGCAGACATTTGCCGGCGACTCGGGTTCGAACCTTTTCGATCAAAACCCAGTTTCCGCCTCACTGACATTAACTTCCCGGCCCAACGATGATTTTGACGAAAAGCAGTCTGAAATTCGCCTGACACGCCAAATGGAGGTCGCTCATCTGTCAGGATTTGGCTTTGACGGCCACGATGAGGCTGTTCGTGCGGCCGGAGCGTGTCTGAAATATGCTCAGGACACGCAGCGAGCGACCGCCGGACATATTTCGGAGATCAAGTATTTTGAAACTGCGGACTGCATGATTCTCGATGCGGTAACGCTGCGAAATCTTGAAATTTTTGAGTCTCGCGGAGAGAAGTCGAAGAATACTCTGTTCGGTCTGCTGGATGAGACAGTTACGGGAATGGGAGCGCGATTGCTTCGGCAATGGATCTCGCGTCCTTCGCTAAAGCGGGCGGAAATCCAGACAAGGTTAGCTGCCGTTACGGAACTTTCCGACACCATTCTCCGCGAAAAGCTCCGATATTTACTCAAACAAGTCTCCGATCTTGAACGCCTGATCGGCCGTTTAAATCTGGGTACCGCGACACCGCGTGATATCGTAGCTGTCGGCCGTTCGCTCAGCCAGGCTCCGCAGGTAAATCAGGTTTTAAATGATGCTCAGTCCTTGCTGTTGCAGGTGCTGGCCGAAAACGTCTTCGAACTTCCCGAGATCCGCGACCTTATCGAACGCTCGATCGTTGACGAACCGCCGATGAATACTGCCGACGGAGGCGTGATTCGCGATGGCTACAATGCGGAACTTGACGACCTGAGAAGCGTCTCGACTTCGGCGAAGCAAATCATTGCGAGCTTTGAGGAGAACGAGCGGACTCGCACCGGCATTGCGAATCTCAAAATTCGATTTAACAA
>JANNWQ010000116.1:0-1941 GCA_031408595.1 Acidobacteriota bacterium
ACTTCGGCAAAGAGCCCAACAAGTCGGTAAACCCTGACGAAGTAGTTGCTCTCGGAGCCGCAGTTCAGGCCGGTGTTTTGGGCGGCGAGAAGACGGACATTCTGTTGCTCGACGTTACGCCTCTGAGCTTGGGAATCGAGACTTTGGGCGGTGTTTCGACGCCGATGATCCAAAAGAATACGACTATCCCAACGCGTAAGAGCGAAGTATTCTCGACCGCTTCGGACAATCAAACGTCGGTCGAAGTTCACGTGCTTCAAGGCGAACGCCCAATGGCGACGGACAATAAAACGCTGGGCAAATTCCACCTCGTCGGCATTCCGCCAGCACCGCGTGGCGTTCCGCAGGTCGAAGTCACGTTCGACATCGACGCTAACGGTATCGTGAATGTCTCGGCAAAAGACGTCGGAACGGGCCGCGAGCAGAAGATAACGATCACTTCGTCGTCGGGTCTTTCGAAAGAAGAGATCGACAAGATGATGAAGGACGCCGAGTCCCACGCTGGCGAAGATGAACAGAAAAAAGCTGTCATCGAAGCCCGAAACCGTTTGGATGGTTTGGTTTACAGCGTTGACAAGACTTTGTCGGAAAACAAGGACAAGCTTGACGAAGCGGCCGCGACCGAACTCGAATCGGCGATCACCGAATCGAAAACGGCACTCGCCGGCGACGATGTCGAGGCGATGAACAACGCTTTCGAACGTCTGCAAACTGCGTCGCACAAACTCGCTGAGGTGCTTTACAGCCAAACGGCTCCGGCCGATGGCGAACCAGCGGTTGACGAACAGGCAGCTTCGGCATCAGCAAGTGGTGATGGCGGAACAGCAGCCGCAGACGGTGATGTCATCGACGCAGAATACGTCGATGTCGAGCCTACGGATGAGAAAAAGGACTAACGTTCCTTGAGACAGTACGACGGGGACGAGCGACAATCCGAATTCAAGGTTGCCGCTCGTCCTTTGTCGCTTTACACTCTTCCCTAGTTCATTTCCGTAGTTCACGTTCGTAGTCCATAATGGCCAAAAAAGATTATTACAGCACTCTCGGCATCAAAAAAGATGCAAAAGCGGACGAAATTAAAAAGTCTTACCGCCGCTTGGCGCGCAAGTTCCATCCGGATGTAAATCCGAACGACAAGGCCGCCGAGGATAAATTTAAGGAAGTTCAAGAGGCGTACGATATCCTGTCTGATGACAAAAAACGTAAGGTTTTTGACCGTTTTGGTTACTACGCTGACAATTTGGATGTGAATTCGCCGTTCTCGTCCGGTGCGTCGAGCTCGAGTCCGGGCCAGTCATACGATTTTTCGGGATTTGATTTCTCGACCGGGCCGACGAGCGGTGGTAGTTCGAGCTTTCGGGATATTTTCTCAGATCTTTTCAGCGGTGGTGGATCAAAACCATCTTGATAAAGGGCGGCCAGTTCAACAGGCAGCAACTGCATTGGGTCGACCAATTGCGGCATGCCGGCACTGTCAGCGAGGTGCTCACCCAGCCAGGGTGCACCGGATACGGGTAGACCGGGTAGTGTGTCGCCCAGTGTGACGAGGTCCAATACGCTTTCCGCCAACAAGCCGACCAACCGTTGGCTGTCTCCCTGCGGCAGCGAAAGCACGATTAACCGTGTCGAGCGCAGCGGGCGCGAATCGCGGCCCAGTGCCAACCGGCAAAGATCGACCACCGGCACCAATGAGCCACGAAAAGGGAGTAAGCCGATGACGCCTTCGGGCGCCATGGCGATTGGACGAAGGGCGCGCCGCGGCAGCAGCTCGACCACCCGCGAGGCAGGTAGGGCAAGCGCGTGGTCGCCGACCTGGAATGCGATAGCCAACATCTAAGCGGGCGCGGCTCAGTTACCGACGTTGAACTGTGAGATTTCCTGCTTCAGCACCGACACCGCGTCACGCAGGCTTTCGGTGGCGCTGTTTAATTCGCGCAAGGA
>JANNWQ010000117.1:0-21786 GCA_031408595.1 Acidobacteriota bacterium
ATTGCTATTGCCGGAAAATGGGCAGCTAAATGAGAGAACGGAGATCACAATGAAGTATCTATTCCTTTTATTGACCGCGCTGATCGTCTTTACTGGCTGTCAGAGTGCCTCGACAAAGATCGCGGGTTCAGGTGTTTCGGATGTCGCAGCTGAGATCAAAGAAGTTTCGCCTGCAGAGGCCCAGAAGGCCGTTTCCAGGGCTTATTCGCAGTTCATTGATGTTCGGACGGTGGAGGAATACGCAGACGGACACGCCGCGAGAGCCGAGAATATTCCGCTTGACACTTTGACCGCGAATTTCGACAGACTGGAAAAGAATGAGCCCGTTTATATTATCTGCCAGACCGGAAACCGTTCGAAACAAGCTTCAAATATCCTAAGAGACGCTGGGTTTAAGAACTTGGTGAACGTGTCCGGCGGCACGGCCGCGTGGCAGGCGGCGGGTTTACCAATGGAAACAAAGCCTCCTCATACGGTGCCGCCAAAGAAATAGCGACGGCTTTTTTACAAACATCACCTGCGGTAAAATCTCCTTAATATGTCAGAAGCAACAGAAAAAGCAGCAACTGTGCGTATCGAGACCGACTCGATGGGCGAGATCGAGGTGCCGACGTCGGCGTATTGGGGAGCTCAGACACAGCGGTCGCTCAAGCATTTTGATATCGGATTTGATGTGATGCCGCGTGAGGTGATCAGGGCACTTGGCATTTTGAAGAAGGCGGCGGCGATCGTGAATAACGATCTCGGCAAACTGCCCGACGACAAACTGGCACTCATTATTCAGGCGGCGGACGAGGTCATCGACGGGAAACTCGACGCACATTTTCCGCTTCGCGTATGGCAGACAGGTTCGGGAACGCAGACGAACATGAACGCCAACGAGGTCATCTCAAACCGGGCGATCGAGATCGCGGGCGGCGCGATGGGGTCGAAAACGCCGGTTCATCCGAACGACGATGTCAACAAATCTCAGTCGTCGAATGATACGTTCCCGACCGCGATGTACATCGCGGCGGCAGAGCGTTTGACGGCATTGATTCCCGAAGTTCAAAAAGTCAGCAGTGCGATCAAGGCAAAAGCGAATGAATTCGAAGGCGTGGTCAAGATCGGGCGTACGCATCTGCAGGATGCAACTCCTGTGACAGTTAGCCAGGAATTCAACGGCTGGGCAAGTCTCGTCGATCGCGATGTTGAGCGGATGAGGATGGTTTTGCCCGGATTGATGGACCTCGCCATCGGTGGAACTGCGGTGGGAACCGGACTTAATTCGCATCCGGAATTTGCCGAACGAGCGGCTTCGAAGATCGCCGAGCTTACGGGCTTGCCGTTCAAATCACATCCCGATAAGTTCGCAGCTTTGTCCGCACACGACGAAGTTATATTCGCGTCGGGAGCACTGAAAACTCTCGCCGCGAGCTTGATGAAGATAGCAAATGACGTTCGCTGGCTCGCCTCTGGACCGCGTTGCGGGCTGGGTGAGATCTCGCTGCCTGAGAATGAGCCGGGAAGCTCGATCATGCCGGGCAAGGTCAACCCGACCCAATCCGAAGCAATGACGATGGTCGCCGTTCAGGTGATGGGCAATGACGCCGCAATCGGTTTTGCCGGTTCGCAGGGCAACTTCGAGCTAAACGTCTTCAAGCCCGTGATGATCCACAATTTCCTGCACAGCGTCCGCCTCATCCACGACGCGTGTCATGGCTTCGTCGACTATTGCATCAACGGCATCGAACTCAATCGCGAACAGATCAGTGAATATCTCAACGATTCGCTGATGCTCGTGACCGCCCTGAATCAGCACATCGGCTACGACAATGCCGCCAAGCTCGCGAAGAATGCTCATAAGAAAGGAATTTCGCTGAAGGAGTCGGCTGTGCAGCTTGAGCTTCTTACGGCGGAAAAATTTGATGAGCTTGTTGTCGCGGAAGATATGACGCATCCGTGACCTGTGGCAGAAGCCCGCACGAAGTAAGGGCATGTTTTCGCTACCACGACGTATGCCCTTACTTCGTGCAGGCTTCTGCATCAATCCTAAAACGATGTGTCGGCAGGTTTGTAAAACACGAGAAAATAGACCACCGCAGCAATGATCGCGAAGATCGAGAGTGCGATCGCTCCGGCTATGAGGCCAAAGGTTTTGGCGCAGCCGGATTTTTTC
The DNA here is from genome assembly GCA_031408595.1 of Acidobacteriota bacterium. Taxonomy (GTDB): domain Bacteria; phylum Acidobacteriota; class Blastocatellia; order Pyrinomonadales; family Pyrinomonadaceae; genus OLB17. Next base: position 2,159 of record JANNWQ010000117.1, read on the forward strand.
TTGTGGTGGCGAATGCGGGTTTTGGTCGAGGCTCGGACAGCTTGGCCGCCTTTTTCTTCATCGATCTCATCCTCAGATGTGTCAGGGAGAGCAATGTCTTCTTCGGTCTCGTCGTCGCTAAAGCCGGGTTCGGTTGGAATCTCGTCTTGTACCGAATGGAGGGCGGTCTTGGGCGTGTAGCCCCCGGATGAGCGAAACACCGGCTCGGGCATCGTCCATTCGCCGCCTGCGGCCTCGTCTTTTTTGATCTCGTCGTTCATTCGAGTCAGAACCGACTATTTTAGAATATCGAGCACGTCCGAGCGCGTGATGATCGCCGTAATGCGTTTGAAATCCTCGATCAGCACGGCGGGGTGCTTTTGCAGTTTCGCCTTGATATCAGTGAGGCTCGTGTCAACGTCAACGACAGGGAAGCTGGCGTCCATCACGTCCGCAACCCTTGAATTTAGCAGCTCGCGGTCGCCGAGCAGTTTTGTCAGCACACGGCTTTCCTTCAGGCTGCCGACCGAACGGTGGTCTTCTATAACAGGCAATTGGGTCACGCCCATCTCCGTCATCTTGGCAAAGGCATCGCTCAGCAGGTCGTCGGGCGAGACACAAATAAGTTCTTTCGGCGAATTGCCATTTTTGGTCTCTGCGATCAGTCCGGCGTTGATACGTTGTGGTTCGAGCAGAAGTTTTTCCTTCATCCACTCGTCGGAATAAAATTTTGACAAGTAATGTTCGCCAGTGTCGCAGACAATAAAAACGATGAGGCTGTCCTCGTCAAGATCTTTCGCGACTTTCAATGCAGCCGCAAAGATCGTCCCGGCCGAACCACCGCTAAAAATGCCTTCCCGCCGGGCAAGTTGCCGGGCAAAGTCGAACGAATCGCGGTCGGTAATATTGATGATCTCGTCGATAATGCTCATATTTGCATTGCCGACGGGCAGGTTTTGGCCGATGCCTTCAACGAGGTACGGTGTCGCCTCCGGAATGAAGCCTGACTCTTTGTAGGTCTTAAATATCGAGCCATACGGGTCAGCACCGATGATCTTGATATCGGGATTCATCTCTTTAAGGTAACGGCTTGTTCCGCTGATCGTGCCGCCGGTGCCGATACTCGCGACAAAATGTGTGATCTTACCATCGGTATCTTCCCAGATCTCAGGCCCGGTCGTACGGTAATGCGCCGCCGGATTCTCCGGGTGATTGTACTGGTCGGGATAAAACGAACCTGGCGTTTCCTCGGCGATGCGTTTTGCGGTCGCGACGTAATGGTCGGGCGTGCCGGGTTTTGCCGCCGCTGGACAAACAACGATGTCTGCTCCGAGACCTTTGAGATACCGCACCTTCTCGGTCGAGGCTTTCTCGGTCAGCACGAAGATACATTTATATCCGCGAACAGCCGCTACCAGAGCGAGTCCAATGCCGGTATTCCCGGAGGTCGCTTCGATTATCGTGCCGCCTTTTTTGAGCACGCCTTCGCGTTCGGCCCAGTCGATCATCGATATGCCGATGCGGTCTTTGACGGAATAGCCCGGATTCAGGCTCTCCATCTTGGCATACATCTTGGCCTTGATCTTGTGTTGCTTGGTGATGTTGTTGATACGGACCAACGGCGTTTTGCCGATCAGCCCAAGAATGTCGTCGTATGATCTCATCTTAAAAAAGCTCTCGTTATAGATACATAACGAGTTTATGCCGAAAGGGGTTTTGAGGCAAGAATCAGCATTTATTCATTCTACTCGGGCAGATTTAGGCGGTTTAACATTTGAGCAAAACGAGGGTCGGCCCGTATCGAGTCATAGCATGGATCGACCTTGAGTGACGTCATTTGAACGTCGCGTTCCTTGTATGCCTTGTCGAGCAGGTTAAACGCTCCGTCATTATCTCCGAGAGCGGCGTAGAGAATCGCTAATTCTGCGGGTGAAACATACTCTTTCGTTGCATTCAACTTATATAGAATCGCAAGTGCTTCGTCACGTCTGCCCGTGAGGGCAAATGCCCGGCCCAGATAAATCAGGCCGCTAGGCGTTTCGTCAAGCTTAACCGAAGTTCGGTAGGCATCAATTGCTTCAGCAAACTGTCCATTTGCTGCGAGGGCCTTGCCGAGGCCCAGGTGAGCGAAAGGATTCTCGGGCGCCGCAGATACGTGAATTTGTTTTTTGACAACTGCCTCGTCATATTGACGGGCTAAATAGTAAATGCTGCCTTCGTTGCCGACCAGTCCGGTCCGCAGAGGGTCAAGTTCCTGCGCCAGCTTGATTTCGCGAAGGGCTTCGTCGAATCTGCCTAACTGCGACAAAAATTCCGCATAGATCGTGTGTGCAGCGGCGAGATTGGCATTTAGTTCGATAGATCGTTTGAACCCAGCTTCTGCCTTGATCCACTCAAAGTCGTACTTCTGGATCCTCGCAACGTTGTAATGTGCATCTGCAAGGGTTTCGTCAAGGGCAAGGGCCCGTTCAGCTGCGGCACGTGCTTTCGGCAAACCTTCGGCCGGACTCATCGATCTGATATCAACAAGATTGCCATAGTTTATTGAAAGTTCTATGTACGCACGAGTGAACGACGGGTCGAGCTTGAGAGCCTGCTCCTGATACTCGATGGCCTTTTGGATGTTCTCTACTCCATTCTTGCGGCGGAAAAATATGCCGTTCATGTGCAACTGGTAAGCCTTCGTATTGTTCGTAATCTGCTTAACCATTTGCCGTTCTTGATCACGCGACAGTTTTATCTCAAGCCTTTGTGCAACGGCCTGCGTGATCGCCGCGGGCACATTGATCTCATCTGAAACTTTGCGGGTATAGATCTCGCCCCACAGCCTGGTCTTATCTGAGACCCTGATCATCTCGACATTGATCTGCAGCGTATCGCCTTGCTGCGTGATCTGTCCGGTAATGATCGCCTGAATGCCTAGCGAGCGAGCAACCTCGTCGACGTCGAGTTCTCTGCCTTTGTATCTGAAAGTCGAAGTTCGGGAGATGACCTTCAAGTGCGGCAGTTGCGACAGCTTATTTATCGTTGAATCGCTCAAACCATCCGAAACGTAGTCGTTGTTAACGCTGCCCGTTTCGTTGGCAAATGGCATCACGGCGATCGATCTGATCTCGGAGGCGCCCGAGAAGTATAAGTAACCTAGATATCCAAGGCCGGTGACGAGCACGATAGCGATTGCTGCGATAGCCACCGAACGATAACGGGTGCGGATCTTTTTTATCTCGATGCTAAGAGTTTCCTGTCGCTCTTCGTTTGTAAATGCCCGGTCGGTGGCCGTCTTTCTCCGTTCGGCGTTGCCGGACAAGCTGGTGCCTTCGAGCAATGTGGTTGGGCGTTCAATGTCGCCGCTCCGTTCCAGAGCCCGGCGAAGCGACATAAGATCGACTCTCAATTCTCCGGCAGACTGATAGCGATCTTCTGCCCGCTTAGCGAGTGTACGATCCAGAATTTCCTGTAAGCCGTCGGGAGCATTCGAGATAAGATGCTCGAGCGGCTGAGGTGTTTCTGTCAGGATAGAGGCGACGGTATCGCTCATCGTCTCGCCCCGGAAAGGCAATTGGCCGGTCAGCATCTCGTAGATGACCACGCCCAGACTCCACAGGTCGGTACGTGTGTCGGTCTTTTTGCCGCGGGCCTGCTCGGGCGACATATATGAGACTGTGCCCATGATAATGCCGGAGCGCGTCTTGACCGCTGTTCCGGTCTTATCCTCGGAGCCAATGGAGCCAATAAATCCTGGCTCTTCCGCGAGTTTTGCGAGTCCGAAATCAAGGATCTTGGCGTAGCCGTCGCGGCGGACCATGATGTTTTCGGGTTTGATGTCGCGATGGGTGATGCCGACTTGGTGGGCGGCGGAAAGGCCTTCGGCGACTTGGACGGCTGTGTCGAGGATCGCTTTGAGCCGGGAGGAATCGGTCTCGTTGAGATGCTCACGCCACGTCCGGCCATCGATCCATTCGGTGACGATGAAACTGGTCTCGTCTGTCTCGCCGATCTCGAAGACGGTTAGTATATTCGGGTGATTTAGTGCGGATGCGGCTTTAGCTTCTTGTGTAAAACGCCTTAGCTTGCTTTCGTCGGTGCTAAATTCTTTATTGAGGAACTTGATCGCGACCTTCCGTCCCAACTTTGTGTCCTGAGCCAGATAAACGACGCCCATACCGCCCGTTCCAATCTTTGAGATGATGCGATAGTGACCAATCGTGCGATCCGAAAGGTCGATCTGATCCTCTGGAACCGCAAACATCTCTGCCGCAAACGAACCGGCCGAGCCATCGATAAAGCTGTTAGGTGAAGAGTCAAACGAGAGCAATGACTCGACCTCGCCGCGAAGCCCGGCATCATCACCGCATCGATCCGCAAGAAACTGAGGAAGCTCATCCGGCGGAAGGTCAGCCGCCTCGTGATAGACGTCCTCAACGAGTTTTAGTTTCTCGGGATCCATAGATCAGGCGGCGGTCAATTCGCGTAGCAGCCACGTGCGTGCAAAACGCCAGTCGCGTTTTACCGTATCGAGAGAAACCTTCAGCACCTCGGCGATCTCTTCGTTAGTAATGCCCGCAAAATATTTGAGTTCTACGACGCGGCTTTTGCGTTCGTCGAGCGCGGCGAGAGCCTTGAGTGCATCATCGAGGGCGACGATGTCCTTGGATTCAGTGGTCGAGCCGACGGCGTCGGAGAGAGTCACGCGATCCTGCCAGCCGCCGCGTTTCTGACTGTGCTTCGAGCGGGCGTAATCGACCAAAATGTGCCGCATCGCACTCGCCGCGACGCCGAAAAAGTGAGCCCGATTTTTCCAGTTCTGGCGTTCCTGTTTGGCCAGCTTTAGATATGTTTCGTGGATCAGCTCCGTCGTCTGAAACGTATGCCCCGACGGTTGGCGTTTCATATAGCCGTGGGCCATCCGCCGCAGTTCGTCATAGACAAGCGGCATTAACTGTTCGAGAACGACCTCATCGCCCTTGCTCCAGTCAGCGAGCAGGAGTGATATCTCGCGAGAACCAGTATTTTCCATTGTTTCGGATCGAAACGAACATTGTGATTATAGAACAAGAGCAGAAAATAAAAAAATATTCGTGTGGTGTGCCCCTCTTTATATTCAAAGTTCGTTTAGTATATATAGGACGTCCGGATTTTCGGACGATTCCAATAACGACATTGAAGGAGAAAACTACAAATGAACAGGATAATCAAGATCGCCTTAATGGCATTACTAACAGCCGGAATATTCTATCTTCCGGGAGTGACGACGGCAGAAGTTTCGGCACAGGCGGCTCAGGATTTCACGGTGGTGAATAAGACCGGCATTGAGATATACGCGCTGTATGTGACGCCAAACAACTCAGATGACTGGGGCGACGATATTCTCGGAGCTGATACGCTGCCTAACAACAATGAACTGGACATCGTCTTTGCTCGGAAAGAGAAGGCGACCTACTGGGATATCCGTATCGAAGACGCGGATGGAAACTTCATCGAGTGGGACAAGTTCAATCTGCGTAAGATCTCGAAGATCACGCTCTATTACAAGAATAGGAAACCGACTGCGATAATCGAGTAGCCACAAGGCACGAACAAGGAGAAAGAAATGAAGAAGAGATCACTAATGATCGCTCTAACGGCTATCTGCGCTACGGCGTTAACCGGATGCTCGTTCTCGGTCGGCACGAATAGCAACAACGCAGCTCCGGCAAAACCGGTGAATACGGCCGCTGCCAATTCGAGCAACACGACACCCGCGAAGACCGACAGCAAGGCCAAGCCGAAACTCGCCGACGAGAAGAAGCCGGCCGGTACGGCTAAATCGGCCAAGAAGAATCCGGTTCCGGACAGTTGGGTGTATGTCTATGACAGTGAGAAGGGCTACGGATTTTCGCTGCCCGAGGGATCGACTGGCGAGATGGAAAAGCTTGAGGGAATCGACGTGATGGTCGCGACCACACCGGCACCATCCGAGGTTGACGTTTTTGTCCTCGCGTACAAAGACGAAACGCTCTCTAAGGAAGATCTTCTAAATGACGCGGTCAAATTCCTCGAAGACATGGGCCAAAAGGTCACGCCTGGCAAGCTCAAGGCTGAGAGTGACGAATACGCTGTCGCCGACGCAACCACCGTTCTCTCGAACGGCAGCAAAGGCAAGATCCGAATACTCGTCGGCACTGACGTTACGGATAATTACGTAATGATAATCGGCACCGAAGAGTCAAAATTTGCTGCAAACGAATCGATCATCGATCAGATCTGGGGCAGCTTTGAAATGTGGAGCGGCGGCGGAGCCAGCTAACCAAATCGACAGCCCGCCCTTTTTTTGCGGCCCTGTCGGAGGCAATTGAATCCTGCCTCTACGCAAAACAGTCGGACCTGTCTATTACGGCGGATGCTATCGAGGGTGACCTCGAAGGCATCCGCCGGTTTTTCTTCTAACATTGGAGATGCGCAATTCGTGCTATTCCGGGATCCCGACTCGTTTGACCAATTCCTTAAATCGCGGGTCGTCTCGCACGAAGTCCCACGTTTTATTGACTTTTAGAGTGGTCAACTGCCAGTCACGCTCGTCATAGGCTTTGATCAGATATTCGATCGTCTTATCTTTGTCTTTGCCCCAAGCATATGCGTTGGCATAATCCCACGCTTTGATATATCCGTTCGGGTCTTTTGCCTGTTTGGCATTCAGGTCTTCGATGCGTATTTCCTGCCACTTCCGTTGGAAGCCATCCCAGCCGCCTTTTTCGTAGGCTTCTTTCACTTTTGTAATCCTTTCTTCGGGTCCTTTATTTGCCTTCATAGCAAGTAGGCGTTCTTCGACAGCCTGATCATATTTGCCTTGAGCGGCATAAATACTACTGTTTAAATTATGAAAAAGTTGTTCATTGGGAAGTAGCTCATTGAGCTTCTTGTTTTGTAAAAGTGCTTCGTCATATCGTCCGGCAGATTGCAGTCTCATCAACATATTCAGATTGATCGCAAACGAAAACGGATCGAGTTCGATGGCTTTCGTTATTTCTCTGATTGCTTCGTCGTTTCTGCCGCTCTTGGATAATGGGTCGGAATACCATTGATGAGCCGTCGCGTAATTTGGATCGAGTTCGATCGCCCGCTTGTATAATCTTTCTGCACCCGCAAAGTCATAATCATAATTCAAAAGGACTATTGCCAGTGATGCGTGGGCTTCCGCCAAGTTCGGATCAAGTTCGAGAGCCGTTTGTGCCGCTTGCCTAGCTTGCGGCATGTATTCTTTAGGTCTGAAATCACCTCCGGGAGGCATCACAGAATAGGTATCGGCTAATCCACTGTAAGCCAGAGCATAGTTTGGATCTTTTTCGATGGCTTGCTTGAAAAACACGATCGCTTTTTCAAATTCAGGTATTTGCCGTTTGTTCCAATGAAAACGGCCTTGCAGATAAAGTTGATACGCTTCGTTGTTGTCGGTGTATTTCTTCGCCAGTTTTTGCTCGCTTTCGCCCGACAGTTTAAGTTGCAGTTTGCCAACGATCTCGGCGACGATCTCGCGTTGGGTGGTCAATAATTCCGACAGTTTCCGTTCATACTGCTCGCCCCACAGCGATTTAGCGTTTCGAGCATCAACCAGATTGACACTAATGGTCAGATTATCGCCGCGTTGGGTGATTCGTCCCGTCATCACCGAATCAACGCCCAGTTCTTTCGCGACAACCTGCGGATCGGTTTCCTTGCCTTTGTAACGAAATACCGAACTCGTCGGGCTGACCTTTAAGTCGGGCAATTGCGACAGACGATAGATCACCGATTCCGCCAAACCATCAGACAGATAATCCGTGTCAGCATCCGAATTCCTATTCTCAAACGGCATCACGGCGATGGAATTGATCTGCTTGGAGCCAGACGCTGAGAAATATCGATAGCCAAAAAACCCACCGACAAGAACCAACACAGCCACGACCAACGCAGCCAGCGGCTTCGCTCGCCGAGCGGCGAAGCTCTGCTTCGCCTTCGAGTCACTTAAATTACGTTGAGGCTCCGCCTCCGCTCCGGTGCGAAGAATAGCTGTCTGGTCTGTCGTATTGATCTGCGCGCGAGTCGGAGCTTCTCCCGGAGCAGATGTCGAGTGAAGTATCGCCGTTTGCGGTTCGTCCGATGGGAACCCAGTCGCTATCGCTCCCGGTTCTGACCTCGCCGGGCCGTAGAGTAATTTCGCTCCGTCATCGAGACAGAACATCATCGTCGTATCGTACTCGCGTCCGCATTCAGGGCATCGTTTCATAAAATTCTATTCCAGCAGGCCGATCTTTCGCAGCAATTCCTTAAAGCGCGGTTCCGCTTTCAGTGGCGCCCATCTGGGGTCTGATTTGAGGCGAAACGCGTTGGCATCCCCCCTACTGTAGGGAATCGTTTTCTCCAAAAGTTCAAGTGCCTGATCTTTGTTCCCTAGCCCGAGTTGAATGCGTGCCATTTCAAACTGGTTGACCCCGGAATTTCCCGCACGAGCGTTTTGCTCGAACAATTCAAGTCGCTTTTGCCAATAGCCCCGCTCGCCCGAGCGGCGGTAAGCCTCTTTGAGGTCTGCGGCGTCCTTCTCGGAAAGGCTCCCCCACTTCTGGAGTTCATCTACCCCCTCTTCGTACATCCCTTTCATATGATAGGAGATGGCAAGGAAAAAGCTGGCGGTCTTGAAATTTGGTTCTATCTCAACAGCTTTTTGGAACTGGGGGATCGCATCATCGTAGCGAAGAGCGGTATTGTAAGCTATGCCGAGAACTACATAAAAAATGGGGGACAGGGGGTCGATCTCTATGGCTCGCTTTGCTTCCGCGATCGCTTCATCAGACCTTGCCACATTGCTCAGGTACTCGCTATACCATTGATGGCCCGAGGCGTAGTTCGGATCGATCTCGATGGCCCGCTTAAACTCTTTTTCAGCCTCCGCATGCTTCCAGTCGTATTCATGAAACACAACGCCTAGTGCGGCGTGCGGTTGAGCCATATTCGGATCGATATCAAGGGCTTTTTGCGCGAAGTAGAGAGCCTTCGCATACCCTTCGTCGGGCTTGACGCCGGTACCATATTTGGCCACGACATGATACGCGTCAGCGAGTCCGGCATAAGCCAACGCGTAAGCGGGGTCGATGGCGATCGCCTGATCGAAATACGCGATACTCTTCAAGAGATCCGGCCCTGTGCGTTTGTTCCAATAGAATCGGCCCTGCAGATACAATCTGTAAGCCTCGGGATTGGCAGTGTAGCCCTTTTCGACCTTTGCGACGTCCGCACCTGAAAGCTTCGTTTTGAGTTCATTTGAGACGTCGCGGGCGATCTCGCTTTGCAGCGAAACAATATCCGCTTGTTTGCGGTCGTATTTACCGCTCCAGATCACGTTTTCCGTCACCGCATCGAGCAGCTCGAGACTCAGCGTGAGCTGTTCGCCGCGCTGGATCACCCGCCCGTATAAAACCGCCTGAACACCTAGCTCTTTGCCGAGCGCTTTAGTGTCCACCCCCTTGCCCTTGTAACGAAACACCGACGAGCGGCCCTTCACATTCAGATTCGGGAGTTGCGACAAACTGCTTATCAGCGTCTCGGTCATTCCGTCCGATAGATACTCGACATCTTCATTCTTGCTTTCATTAACAAACGGCATCACAGCGATAGACTCGATCTGCTTGGCAGGAGTGATGTATCGATAACCAAAGAACCCGCCGAGAACAATTACAGCAAAGACTAGCGGAGCTAATACAAGGCGTTTATCAAAACCGCGAACCGAGTCAGAACCACCTGCGATAGCGGGTGGTTGAAGAATGGCGGTTTTCACATCCGTCTCGTTTGTAGCTCCAGTCAAACCAACCGCTATCGCCGGCGGTACCGACAAGATCGCGGTCGCCGGCTCGTCGCCTGACGAGGCCGTCGCCGGGCCTTCGAGCAGAGCATTGCCGTCGTCGAGACAGTACAAGAGGCTGTCATCATAGTAGTCACGTCTGCATTCAGGACATCGTTTCATTACTTTATCGCGTCAGTCTTATTCCAGATTCAATGTGTTATTCCGACGTCGTTTGCCATCCCGGAAAGCCCAGTTGACTCACTATCTCAAGAAACCGCGAGTCGGTGCGGATGTTGTCATAGTCGGGCCAGGTCCGCACCAACACTACAAAAATCGGGTCCCTGTCCTCAATTCCTTGCTTGGCGAATTCGATCGCCCGATCGAATTCGCCGACAGCCGCGGCGGCGGCCGTCAGCATCCCCGGCTGAATGTATTCGCGCATGCTGCGCGCCTCTAACTCGTGAAACACGGCAAGCGCTTTGTCTGGTTTACCCCAGGCTGCATAAGTCGAGGCAAGCGTCATCAGCGCCCAACTGTGCTGTCCCGAGATCGCGAGAGCTCGCTCGGCGACCGTCACAGCTTCTTCGTATTGCTTGTCGGAGCTTAGGGCAGCGGAGTAGCTCCACAACGCCAGATACGACTTGGGATCGAGTTCGACGCCGAGTCGCCCATATTCCACCGCCTCCGAGATGCGACCGCTGCTGACACAAGAGAAACAGGCGATCACGTTCGCATACCCCGACAACGGATCGGCCTCACGCAACCGCAAGATCTCTTCGTGGGCTTCCGCATGACGCGCCGATATCCACTGAAGGAAAAACAGCGCATACCAGGCGCGCGCCTGAAGATAATTCGGATTAAGCTCCAGCGCGCGCAGGAATTCCCGTTCAGCTAGATCATAATCCAGATCGTAAAGCATCGTTGCGCAGGCGAATGCGCTGTGTCCCTCGGCGAGATCCGGATCCAACTCGAGTGATTTTCGTGCGGCCTCCAGCGCTAGCGGCATCACTTCGGTTGCCCGCTTATATCCTGAATAACCAAAGGTCGTATATCCATCAGCCAAACCAGCCCACGCCTGCGCGTATTCGGCATCTAAAGCCACCGCCTGCTTGAAGCAGTCGATGGCCTTGGCAATGCTCAAGCCTCTTTGATACAGTAGGCTGCGTCCTTTTAGGTAAAGCTCATATGCGGCCGTGTCCTTGGTCGGTGGTTCGCTCTGTGCAACCCCGCCAAGCAGTTTGACCTTCAACGCATCAACAACCGCAAGCGTGATTTCGTCCTGCACGTCAAAAATGTCTTTCATCTCGCGGTCATAACGCTCCGACCAAAGATGATAGCCATCGGCGGCGTTCACCAACTGCGCAGTGATTCGCAATCGATTGCCCGATTTTCTGACGCTGCCTTCCAGCACGGTATTTACGTTCAAGGCTTTTCCGATCTCGCTGACGTTGGCATTTTTTCCCTTGAACGAAAACGCCGATGTCCGGGCGGCAACCTTGAGACCCTTGATCTTCGCCAGGGCGTTCAGGAGTTCCTCGGCAAGGCCGTCGCAGAAATACTCGTTTTCCACGTCAGCACTCATGTTTACAAAGGCGAGCACAGCGATGGAATTGGAGTTCTCAGTCTGCGATTTTGCGGAATGTTGAAATACTTTCGTTCGCGGTTCGCCCGAGGGAAACCCGCCTCCTAACGCTCCCGGTTCTGACGGGATCGCCGTCGCGGGTTCGTCCGCCGACGCCGGCCCCTCGAGCAGCGCATTGCCATCGTCGAGACAATACAGCAGTGTGTTGTCGTAATAATCTCGTCGGCACTGAGGGCATCGTTTCATAAGGTTCTACTCGGGCAATCCAACCCGGCGCGTCAGGTCCGTGAATCTTGGATCGGCACGCAAACTATCTAACAGCGGATCGGTTTTTAAGTGTGTCAACGCATCGTCGCGGCCGGCGTAGGCTTTTTCCAGCCACTCGAACGCGCGTTCTTTGTCGCCCAAGCCAACATAGATACGTGCGAACCACATCGGTGGAATATATTTTCTCTCCGCCAGAGATTGCAGCTCGGCGATCTTTTTCAGAGCATCATTTTTGCGGCCCGCTGCCGCATAAGCGTAGCCGAGCCGTTCTAAACCAAAGCCGTTTTCCCTATCCACCGCCTTTTCCAGTTCGACGATGGCCTGCTCGTACTGCCCTTTGAGTAAGTATGCGCCTCCAAGGAGGCGATGTCCGCTAGCCGAATTGCGATCCTGTTCAAGCAACTTATTGGCTTCCTGTATGACACGGTCGAACTGGCGTGAAGTATAGAAAACGGAAGCTATGTTTGAGCGAACATCCGGGGCGAGCGAATCGACCTGCAATGCGCGCTCCGCCATTGTCTTCCCTTCATCGAACCGAGCAAGTGTGCGTGCTAAGAACAACCCGTACAGAGAGTAGTACTTCGGTTCATTTGGATTGAGTTCAATCGCGCGTTTGAATTCTTGTTCAGCGGCTGGAAAGTCCCAATCACTCCACCAGTGGATCTCGGCCAGTGCCAGATGAGCTTCAGCAAGCGAACCATCAAGCGCGAGAGCCTTGAGTACTGCGTCCTTAGCTTTCGGCATCGCTTCACTCGGCGGAAGATACTGACTGGATATTTCGGCATAGACAGTTGCCAATCCGGCGTAGGCTTGCGCATAGTTTGGCTCCAGGCTGATCGCCCTGGAAAATTGCTCGACAGATTTCTTTAAACTCTCTTCCGTATCCTGACTTAGATAGAAGCGTCCCTTCAGATAGGCTTGATATGCTTCCGGCGAGACGGCCTGATTCTTTTGTTCCGGCCCGCCATCGCCCACAAGCTTCGATCGCAGCCTCGCGGAGACGTCTTGCGCTATCTCGCCCTGCACGGCCTGCGCGTCGGCGAGGCGGCGATCATACCGCTTACTCCAGATCACATTTTCGGTTGTCACATCAACAAGCTCCGCGCTGAGCGTCAACTGATCGCCACGCTGCATAACGCGGCCGTTCAAGATTGCCTGAACATTCAGTTCCTTACCGATGGTTTTCGGGTCAGTATCCTTGCCTTTGTAGCGAAAGACTGATGACCTCGCTTTGACCTGTAGGTTCGGCATTTGGGACAAACTGCTGATGAGTGTCTCAGTCATTCCATCGCTCAAATATTCGACATCAGCATTCCCGCTTTCATTAACAAACGGCATCACGGCGATTGATTCGATCTGCTTGGCTGGGGAGAAGTATCGGTAGCCAAAGAACCCGCCGACCAAAACAGCAACAGCGACCACCGCAGCAATCAGCGGCTCTGCCGCTCTATTTGCGGAGAAGCTCTGCTTCTCCGCAAGCCCCCCCAAAGACTCCCGAGGCTCCGCCTCCGCTCCTTGCGGAAACACCGCAGTCTGTTCCGTAGTATGAATCTGCGCACGAGTCGGAGTCTCGCCGGAGGCAGCCGTCGAGTGCAGGATCGCCGTCGCCGGTTCATCGCTCGCACCAGAGCCGCTCGCCGGGCCTTCGAGCAGCGCATTTCCATCGTCGAGACAATACAGCAGCGTGTCGTCGTAATAATCCCGTCTGCATTCAGGGCATCGTTTCATAAAATTCTATTCCGGCAGATTCATCCGTTTCAGCAGATCCTTAAATCGCGGATCATCACGCAGGGGCCGCATATCTTCATCGATGTTGAGTCGGTGCATGTCCCAGTCACGTGCCTCGAAGGCCTTTTCCAACTCAGCGAACGCTTTGTTCTTCTCACCCAGAGCACCATAGATCGCGGCGATCCGGCTTGGCGGCACCCACTGAGTTTTTTCAAGTTCCCGATACCGGGCGATGATTTCTTCAGCTTTGTCGCGCCGGCCGGCTCTCGCATAGGCGACGCCCACTTCGCGAAGGAGCAATTGGTGATTAGGATTGTCCTGCAGCCCTTTCTCACATATAGCTATCGCCTCATCGTACCTGCTCATTTCATTCAAGACCGATGCTAGATTCGTTCGCGAAAGAGGATGGTTCGGTTCAAGATCGTAAATTTTACGCATCTGTTCGAGTGCTTTCTCATTTTGTCTTCGTATGACGTCCGCCCAAACGAGAGCAACCGCCATATTCACATCCAATGGTTCTGCTTTGAGTCCTTGCGTCATCTCGCTGATGCCTTCGTCAATTCTGCCCACCGGGAGCAGATATATCTGTCCATAACGAAAATGAGCCGAAAAATTGTTCGGGTCGAGTTCGAGTGCTCGTTTGAACGAGCGTTCGCCGTCAGCCCAGTTCCAGTCGTAGATAACCAGTGCATAAGCGAGAAAAGTGTGGGCCTCGGATAGCGTCGGGTCAATTTCCAACGCTTTTTCGGCAGCGGCTTTTGCTTCAGGAAAGGCCTCCCTTGGAGAAAGGTAAGGATAGGCCGGCATACTGCCATATACTTCGGAGAGCCGAGCATACGCCAATGCGAATTTTGGATCGAGCTTGACAGCCTGCTTGAAATATTCGATGGCGCGAAGCATTTCTTCCTTTGTCCGCTTGGCAAAGCTGTGGCGTCCGCGCAGGTAAAGCTGGTAGGCCTCATTATTGTCTGTGTATTTTTTGGCTATACCCGTTTCGTTGCCCGACAACTTTAGCTCGAGCTTTTGGGTGATAGTGGTAGCGATCTCACGTTGAGTTGCAAGCAGATCAGACATTTTACGGTCATACTGCTCGGCCCAGATCAATTTCTTAGTACGAGAGTCGATCAACTGCACGCTGATCGACAGGTCATCGCCGCGCTGTGACAAACGCCCCGACATCACCGCGTCGACCTCGAGTTCCTTAGCTATCTTCCCAACATCCGTTTCCTTGCCCTTGTACCGCATGACCGAGCTCGTTGGGCTGACCTTCAGATTCGGCAACTGCGAAAGACGATAGATCAACGAATCCGCCAGCCCGTCCGAAAGATAATCTGTATCGGCATCCCCACTGCGGTTTTCGAACGGAAGAACAGCAATCGAATTTATTTGACCGCTGTCCGAAGCGGTGAAATATCGATATCCAAAAAATCCTCCGAGGATAATGACCGCAAGCGCGATCGGAGCAAGGAGCAGGCGTTTATCAAAACCCTTGGTCGTCACTACATCGCCCGTGCCGGTCGGCAAGACCGCGGTATGGTCTGTTACCTGTATCTGCGCGCGGGTCGGAGCCTCTCCCGGTGCAGCCGTTGAGTGAAGTATCGCCGTCGCCGGCTCATCAGGCGACAAGCCGTAAACAAGTTCAGTTCCGTCACTCAGACAGTAGCTCAGCGTGTCGTCGTAATAATCCCGTCTGCATTCAGGGCATCGTTTCATAAAGTCTATTTCTTCAAAGCTGCCGTCCAGTTAAGAATCACGGTCGGCGGTGAGGCGGTCGGTTCGCCGATAAGTGTGCCAACCAGAAACCGCTGGCCGTCGGGCGATACGTCGTATTCGTGGACGTTGCCGATCCACATGAGCATTCGCGCTTTGAAAAGTGGTTTCGCAACGTCAAATTGGAATTCCGTGCCGCCGGTTTTGACGGCAATCGTCATCAGAGTGCCGTCGGAAGTGGAAAAAAACAGCTCGCTGCCGTCGCGCCGCCAGATGGGCAGTCGTCCGCCGTTGGTCGAGACACGCTTTTTGTCGCCGCCGAGCTTACCGTCGGAGGTAAATGATTGTACGTAAATCTCATTTTCGCCTGATTCGTCCGTTTGGTATGCGAGCCATCGGCCGTCGGGCGAGATCTGAGCGGCAATCTCGTTGAACGGCGAATCGAGCAGCAAATATTCCTTTCGCTCGCCAAACATCGGCAGCACGTAAATATCAAGCCGCGTCTTCGCTCCGCGTCGGAGGAAAAGAAGAAAGCGTCCGTCGGGCGTCCAACAGCGCGGGAAATTTGCGCCCGCGAGGAGCGACTCAGATTCGCCCGAACCGTTCGCATTCTTTATCGAAAGCCCGCCGACGGTGCCGCTCGGACCCGAATAGACTATTCGAGAACCGTCTGGGGACCAGATAGGATTCTGAGCGAACGTCGTAGTCAATCGCTGCGGCGTTCCGTTCGCGAGGTCTATGGTCCACAGAGTGAAATCTTTCTTGACGGCGAGGCGTTTGCCGTCCGGTGAAATGTGCGGGTCCTGTCCGACCGAGACTTTTGTCGGCTCGCCAACTGTCGCTATTTGTTTACCCGTGCGGTCAAACCAGGTGAACTGATAATCACGCTGCCAGAGCCCTTGCCACAGCAGCGTTCCGTTATCCGAAACTGAGAATCGCCGACCGCCGGTATCGTTTCGCGATCCAGTTATGACCGGCACTTGCTCGCCCGTGATGGTTAACTGCTTGGCATCGAACGCCTGTGCGACGAGCGTGTCGTTGCGAAGCGCGACCAAATAGCCCTGCGTGTAAATGAACGGCATGTGATCGCTCATAGATTCGTTGGATACGATCTCTTTCGATTCCAGCGAATCGAGTGAACCGGCCCAGATACCTTTCTGCTCGCGATAAACCAAAAAGCTGCGACCGTCAGGCAAAAAATAAGGATAGCGATGTCTTTCCGAATCGCCGCGAGCATCGTTCATTGCCACCGGCTTTGCCTCGCCGCCCTGTGCCGAAACCTGCATCAGTGTCGTGCGGTAATCGGGAACAAAAATAATCACGCCCGCCTTGCTCCACGATCCGCCGACCATCCGGGCGGCATCACACAACACCTGTGCATTTCCACCACCCGTGACATCGGAACGCTTTAACTTGCCCTGCGAACCGTAAGCCACAAAACGGCTGTCCGGCGACCAGAACGGCTCGATTGGTTCGTCGCTGCCGGGCAACGACCTCGCTTCATCCGAGTCAAGATCGCGAACGTAGAGCCGTCTCTTGGCGTCAGGACCCGCGGCAGAAAAAGCGACCTTTCGCCCGTCCGGCGAGATTGTCGCCCAATCTGATTCTGTATCGTTAAATCGCAGATCACGCGGCGGCTCAAACGACAAACGCAGAGCCTTTTCACTTGCTGGCGAACGGGTTAGATATAGGTAGCCGAGAGCAACGACAGCGATCAATGCAAACATCCCGGCCACGACCCACGGAATCCGTTTGGGCGAGAAAAACGTGGCCAATCGGGAAGTGCCCTTGGCGTTATGCGTAGGCGTTTCGTCAGCAATTAACGCCCGCGTCAGCGGTTCGGACGAAGAATCTAAAGGCGAACCTCTAAATTCTGACAATATCTCCGTCTCCGGTTCGTTCGTCACACTGCCCTGAACAAGCGGCGTTCCATCGTCGAGACAATAGAGCAAACTATCATCCAAATAATCCTTCCGGCATTCAGGGCATCGTTTCATAATCTTCTTAAGGCCGTCGCTGCTTTAGCATCCATTCAATAAGATCGGCGCGGGCGTAGGCCGGGTCCCAGGCGTTGTGTGCGACGCCGGGAAGTTCGGTGTATTGGACATTTGCACCGATCGCTCGAAGAGCGGCCGCCATATTTCGCGATTCTTCTACCGGTATGCTCTTATCTGCGTCGCCATGAAATATCCAGACCGGGATTGTTGCAACTTTTTTTGCGATGAATGCATACGGATCGCCCGCATCGGCCGGTGCGAGAGCCGGATAGTAAATACCGCTGGTTCCGCCCTTGCGCCCGGCAATAGACCCGCAAACCGGGACGATAGCCGCGAATCGTTCGGGATTGCGTGAGGCCAGAGACCATGTTCCGTTGCCACCGGCGGAAAGGCCGGTGAGTATAACGCGTTTCGGATCGCCATTGAATTCTTTGATCGCCTTGTCGAGCGCCGCCATGGCGGCCTGACCGCCTTCAAGCTGCCACCCCGGCGTTCCATCCGCGTGTGCCTGCGGGAAGATGACGATCGCCGGAAAGCGTTCCGGATTAAGCCGAATGGCTCGGGCCAGAAAGCCGTTCGTTTGGCGGATACCATCATTTCCGTACTCGCCGCCGCCGTGCAAAGCTATGATGACGGGCCACGTTTTGCTACGGGTGAATCCGCGAGGGACAAAAACCTGATATCGGTATTCAGTCTTATTCACCACGACTGTCCGATCTAGAAATCCGGTCTCGACCTTCTGCGCTGCCAGATCCGGCGGCGAAAAGACAAACAAAAGCGTGATCAATATCAGCAACAAAAAATTTCGGTTCATAAAGTTCTCCGACTGCGGCGTCCGGCCTTCGAGCACCGCATTTCCATCGTCGAGACAATACAGCAGCGTGTCGTCGTAATAATCTCGTCTGCATTCAGGGCATCGTTTCATAAAATTCTACACCGGCAGATTCAGGCGTTTGAGCATTTCTTTATACCGCAGATCGCCGCGAAGCGGTTCGGCAAACGGGTCGGTTTTGAGCCGCTGCAAGAACCAATCGCGGTTTTGATACGATTTTTCGATTTCCGCAAACGCGGCGTCTTTATCGCCGAGTTGGGCGTACGTGACGGCCAGCCAATATACCATCACGTAATCTGCTTTCTCCGCTTGTTTCCACTCACTGACGATCTGCATCACCTCGTCACGTTGACCGGCTTTCGCGAAAGCAATACCCCGCTGAGCCCTGGCCTGGTAGGATGGGATGATTTGAACCTTGTCCGATATGGCAAGTGCTTCCTTGTACATACCTTTGGCGTTGTAAGTGTGTGCCAGCCAACTCAAGGCCCCGACGTGATTCGGGTCAAGGTCATGCGTTTTCTTTGCCTGCTCCAGCGCCTCATCAAATCGTCCGGCGTACATTAACACCGCCGCGTAATTTGCTCCTTGCTGGATCGACAGCGGTTCGAGTTCCATTGCTCTTTTCATCTCGGCGACTGCTTCGTCATGGCGGCCGAGTGGACTGAGATAAACCCATGCATAGCGATAATGCGTGATCGCGAGATTCGGATCGAGTTCGAACGAACGCTTGAACGCGCGTTCTGCTGCCGGATAATCCCAATCATGGGTCGCGGCGATCATCCCCGCGACCGTGTGGGCCTCGGGAAGGTCGGGGTCGATTTCCAGTGCTCGCGCAACCGCGGCTCTGGCCTGCGGAACACATTCCTCGGGAGAAGCATAAGGATACGACGGGATCGTGGAAAATGATTCCGCGATGCCAACGTAAGCCAATGCGAAATTCGGATCGAGCTTGACGGCCTGATTGAAGAGCTCAATGCTCTTGTTCATGTCGTCCTTTGTTCTGCGGGCAAAATGAAACCGGCCTTTAAGCCATCGCTGGTAGGCCTCGCTGTTATTCGTGTATTTTTTCGTCAACGCTTTCTCTTCACCCGAAAGCTTCAACTGCAGCTTCTGCGTGATCGTAGCTGCAATCTCGCGTTGCGTCGCCAGCAGGTCGGACATCTTGCGGTCATACTGTTCACCCCAAAGAATTTTATTATTGGCAGCATCGATCAGCTCGACGCTGATCGTCAGATTGTCGCCGCGCTGTGTCAGGCGACCGGACATAACGGCTCCGACGCCAAGCTCCGCCGCGATCTTTTTTGCGTCAAATTCTTTGCCTTTGTAGCGGATGACCGAGCTAACCGGGCTGACCTTTAGCTCGGGAATCTGAGAAAGCCGAAAAATGAGCGATTCTGCAATTCCATCCGAAAGATAATCCGTATCCGCACTGCCGCTGCGATTCTCAAACGGAAGCACCGCGATCGAGTTGATCTGCCCGCCGCCCGTTGAATTGATATATCGATAGCCAAAAAACCCGCCTATTAGAATCGCAACGGCAACCACCGCTGCGATCAGCGGCTTTGCCGCTCGATGTGCGGAAAAGCTCTGCTTTTCCGTCGAGTCAGAACCACCTGCGGTAGCGGGTGGTTGAAGAATGGCGGTTTTCACGTCCGTCTCGTCGGTAGCTCCAGTCAAACCACCCGCTATCGCAGGTGGTACCGACAAGATCGCCGTCGCGGGTTCATCAGGCGAAGGCAC
>JANNWQ010000118.1:0-4403 GCA_031408595.1 Acidobacteriota bacterium
GGTAAGTCGCGAAACTCCGTAAAGACTAGCTTGCCTTGAGAAACCTCAGCAATATGGCTTTCCATCGGAATCTGAACGGGGCAACTATGTTTGGGAGCATCGGTATAACCGAAAAGGGCTACAACTGCCCATCCGAGGCCAAAGGCGAAGGGAAACAATAAAATGCCAAAAATCCAGCGTTTCATATTAGTTTTGAGTCTAGCATAGCGATACACGCGAAGTGGTGTAAAATGTTGCAGTAAAGATGACGAAATTTCGCATAGGATTGGGCGTTGCTGGTGGTATTGCGGCTTATAAGACGGTCGAGGTTTTGCGGCTGTTGCAGAAGGCCGGGTGCGACGTGCAGGTTGCGATGACGCGGCATGCGACAGAGTTTGTAAGGCCGCTGACGTTTCGGGCTTTGACGGACAAGCATGTGATCGTTGACGACTACGATCCAGCGAATCCCGACCCGATCGCGCATATCAATTTTTCGCAAAATATCGACCTGCTGCTGATCGTTCCGGCGACGGCGAATATCATTGCCAAATTCGCCAACGGTGTGGCAGACGATTTTCTTTCTTCGACATATCTGGCAACGACCGCTCCGGTGATGATCGCTCCCGCAATGAACACGACGATGTGGGAACAACCCGCAACACGCCGAAATGTTAACCGGCTGCGAAAGGACGGAGTGCATTTTGTCGAGCCGGTCGCGGGCGAACTGGCGTGTAAAACCGTCGGGACGGGGAAGCTGGAGGATGTGGAGAATATTGTCGCGCAAGCGATGGCGCTCTTGTCAGAACCGGGAGCGGTAGCGACTGGGCTCTTGCCACGCGAGGGAGAGAACCACCCCGTCGGCGAAACGCCGCCGTCCCTCCTTCGTAAGGAGGGGAGTTCGGATCTTGTCGGCGAGCGATTCTTGATCACCGTGGGCGGCACACGAGAGGCGATCGATCCGGTTAGG
Source organism: Acidobacteriota bacterium (assembly GCA_031408595.1). Classification (GTDB taxonomy): domain Bacteria; phylum Acidobacteriota; class Blastocatellia; order Pyrinomonadales; family Pyrinomonadaceae; genus OLB17. The sequence continues at coordinate 947 of JANNWQ010000118.1, forward strand.
TTTATTTCTAATCACTCATCGGGAAAGATGGGTTTTGCCGTGGCTGAGGCGGCTGCGGCTCGCGGGGCCAAGGTCACGGTTGTTGCGGGTGCGACGACGGTCGATCCGCCTGCAAAAGTTAAAGTTATTCGTGTTGTTTCTGCTGAAGATATGCACGCGGCGGTCACAAAAGTTCTTCGAAATTCAACCATTTTCGTCGGAGCCGCTGCGGTCGCCGATTACGCCCCGGCCAACGCATCGGGTGCCAAGATCAAGAAAGACGGTCGCGAGTTTATGATCCTGGAGTTAAAAAAGACGCAGGATATTTTGGCGGACGTTGCGAAGAACCGGCCCAAAGGAATGCTTGTCGTCGGCTTTGCCGCCGAAACTAACGACGTTGTCGGCTACGCGCGTTCGAAGATGGAAAAGAAGCACCTCGATATGGTCGTCGCCAACGACATTACGAAAGAAGGGGCTGGTTTCAATACCGATACAAATATCGCAACCATATTGACTCGAACCGGCCTGGAAACGGAACTCCCGCTGATGTCGAAGAGAGACTTGGCGGATCGCATTCTGGACGAGATCGTTAAGTTTCGTCATGAGGCGGCGGCATAGCCGCAGAGTCTCTTTTCCAGCTTCCGGTGAAGCAGAGCTTCACCGCAAATAGAAGGGCATAGCCCGATCGAGTCGAAAACATGTCGCAAGCCACTGATTTGAACGAACTGATAGCCGACGTACGCGAGCAAGTGCTTTATATGCAGGAGCTTGGGGTTAAGACGTTGGATGCAGAATTAACCATGCCATCTGCGGCTCCGGCCCTCGAGGTTTTGCGAAGTGTTGCCAAGTCGCCGGAAATCCCAAATTTGAGATCTGAAATTTCAGATCGAAAGCCCGAGGTGCGAAGACCGGTCGAGCGTCCTGCGGCTGGTTCACGGCTGGCATCTCTCCCGTCTTTAGCGAGTAGGCCGAAGAATGCGTTTTTTGACAAATATAACCCGCAGGAATCGGTGGAGAAGCCAAAGACATTAGATGAGCCGGTTGCCACGCCAGCCATCGAGGCGGAACCGATCGTTGAAGCTCCCAGTCCGGCGCTTTTCAAAAGTTCGCCGACAATGGATGAACCTACGGAGACGATCGAGCAGATACGGGCGGATATTGGGAAGGACTGTACGCGTTGCAAACTGAGTACGCTTGGGCGGTCGAAGGTGGTGAATAGCGTCGGGAATTTTGCCGCCGATCTAATGTTCGTTGGCGAGGCTCCGGGGGCGGATGAGGATGCTCAGGGTGAGCCGTTTGTCGGGCGTGCGGGGCAGCTTTTGACGGATATTATCAAGGCGATGGGCTTTGAGCGTTCGGACGTCTTTATCGGTAATATCAACCGCTGCCGTCCCCCGGGCAATCGTGCACCTGAGCCTGACGAATCTGTTGTTTGTAAGCCGTTCCTGTTCCGAGAGATCGCGGTTGTACGGCCTAAGGTAATCGTTGTTTTGGGAGCGACTGCCGCGCAGAATTTGCTTGAGACCAAGGTGCCGATCGGCAAATTGCGCGGGCATTTTCACGATTATTTGGGAACGAAGGTGATGCCAACATTTCACCCTGCGTATCTCCTCCGTGACCCACATAAGAAACGCGAGGTTTGGGATGATATGAAGATGGTCCGCGACTATCTGAACACATAGTAACCGCGAAACACGCGAAAATACGCGAAATAAGATCATCTCTTTTTCGTTTGTTTCGCGTATTTCGCGGTCAAGATTCCTATGCTTACAGCAGAAATAATCGCAATTGGTTCTGAGCTTTTGACGCCGGAGAAGACCGATACAAACAGTCTTTGGCTGACGGCACGGCTCAATGAGATCGGGATCGACGTTAAGCTGAAGACGATCGTCGGCGACGATGGCGCGCGGCTCGAGGAGACTGTCCGTGACGCGATGCGGCGCTCCGATATTGTTATAACGACCGGTGGTTTGGGCCCGACCGAGGATGATATCACCCGGGTTTTTACAGCCAAGGCTGTGGATCGGGAACTCGTTTATCACGACGATATCGAGCAGCATTTGCGTGAGCGATTCAAGGCATGGGGCCGTGAGATGCCGGAGATCAACAAGCGGCAGGCTTATGTGATCGACGGCTCGGAGATCTTGCCGAATCCAAATGGCTCTGCGGTCGGTATGTTCGCTGAATTTGACGGGAAAATGCTCGCCATCCTGCCCGGGCCGCCACGTGAGAATCAGCCGATGTTCACGGAATATGTGCTGCCCAAATTGAAGGCGGTGGCGGGCGAGGTTTATGTGCGGCGACGTTTACTGCGGGTTTCGGGCAAAGGCGAATCGGCGGTCGATGAGATCGCGGCACCGATATATACGGCTTATCCCGACGTTCAGACATCGATCTTGTTTAATAAGAGCGAGGTCGAGATCCATGTGGCGGCACGAGCGGAAACGGCCGAGAATGCTCAGACTACTGCCGACAAATTGGCCGATGAGCTCGCTGCTGCACTTGGGAATGCTGTTTTCTCTACACACGGCGAATCGATGGAAGAGGTCGTGGGGAACCGCTTGAAAGAACTCGGCCAGACCGTTTCCGTCGCCGAAAGCTGCACGGGCGGGCTGATCGGTTCGCGATTTACGGATGTTCCGGGATCGTCCGCGTATTTTCTCGAAGGTGCGATCACGTATTCGAACGAGGCTAAAACCCGAGCTCTTGGCGTCGATCCGGTGATAATTGCGGAACACGGAGCCGTGAGCAGCGAATGTGCCGAGGCGATGGCCGTCGGGATGCGGCGTATAGCGGGAACCGATCATGCGATCTCGGTTACGGGAATCGCAGGGCCGGATGGAGGAAGCGATGAAAAGCCCGTTGGGACGGTGTTTATCGGTTATGCGGGACCTCGTGGCACCAAATCCATCAGGATCGTTCTCCCTGGCGACCGATACCTCATTCGCTGGCGTGCGAGTCAGGCTGCCCTCGATTATTTGCGCCGGCAGCTTTGAGCAGAAGGGTTCACTCCAGACAGGCTCACGCCAACGCGATAAATGGCGTGGCTAAGCGAAGCCCGCTCCGCCATTTCAAGATATCCTCCCTGAATCCTGAACCGTTACACGCAGAGAAAAACCTTGACGGTGAGTGTCGAATATGATACACTGTGTCAGCAATAGAACACCTGTGGCACACATGTGGTTTGTGTTGTAAAAATTCCCGATATTTGACAAAAAAATCTCGATAAACCCAGTATTGCCAGTAGTTTCTCTGTCCCACGCATGGGCTGGGACAAGTTGGGACAAGGCTGGGATAAACCGACCGGAAAATCGTTCCTAAGCCAAGTCTTTATAGCTATTTACGGGGATTATTGCTGTAAGACATGTAAAGACAGTGGGATGTGTCGGACGGGCTGACGGTCGGCAGATGCGACCCGGCATCGTATCTTCCTTTATGCTTGCTTTTTCTGGGAAATAAGCCGAAAATCAGGTAGTTA
>JANNWQ010000119.1:0-1801 GCA_031408595.1 Acidobacteriota bacterium
ACGAGATGCGAGACGCTGTCGCCGATCCGGTGTTTCTGAGAAAGCGAGAATTAGAGACCAAACTCGAGCAGACTTATCCAGACTATTTCTCAAAATACTCAATGGTTACATTCCGCGAAGACCTGCCATATTCTGTCGCAAAGGCAAAAGGAAATGCTCAGGATGCGTTGCTGATGAAGTTGTGCGCGGGTATTGAGAACGTTGGCGAACTCAAGCTCAATGATGTGCTCGCGGCGATCAAGGAAATATGAGTATGTTCGAGTTCATCGCCGACCTTTCGATTCCGCTAAAATTTGGCGGGCCGCAGCCGAGTACGTTTGGGGTTGAAGCAGCTGCGGAAAAGACGCTCGGCGATACGCGAGGAGGGTCGAGTGTGAATTTCGAGCAATACACGTTTAGTCCGCACTGCAACGGTACGCACACCGAGTGCGTCGGGCATATAACGGATGAGCGGATCTCGGTTCGGGATTGTCTGAGGGACGTCGTAATGTGCGCCATGCTCGTGTCGATAGAGCCGGAACAAGACGAGTCGGGGGATCAGTTGATAGCTGAAGCTGCGTTGAGAAATGCTAATGTTCAACCACCCGCTATCGCAGGTGGTTCTGACTCGTTGATCGTCCGCACATTGCCGAATGACGACTCAAAATATTCTCGGGTCTACGACAGCTCAAATATTCCGCCTTATTTCACGGCTGAGGCGATGCGGTACATTGTGGAATGCGGCTTCAAGCATCTGCTGGTCGATCTCCCGTCCATAGATCGAATTTTTGATGAAGGTAAGCTCGAAAACCATCGCATCTTTTGGAATATCGAACCGGGAAGTCGTGCGATCGGCCCACAGACCCGGGTGCAGAGCACAGTGACGGAGCTGATCTACGTCCCAAACGAGATCGAGGACGGCGAGTATCTTCTCAATCTGCAGATCGCTCCTTTCGAGGCTGATGCTGCGCCAAGCCGTCCGGTTCTGTTGCGGACGATGAATTGACTTAGCTCCCAAGAAACGTAACAATCAGTTTTTGCTCGAAGGCGTTGTAACCCAACGTCCAGACAGGGGAAGCGGGTGAGATTCCCGCGCGATCGCGTCACCGTGATGTCGATTTTGGCTCGGAGATTTTAGATTTTGGATTGATTGAAAATCCAAAATCAGAGATCTAAATCCAAAATCGATAAGCCGGACAGCCTGTTTCGAGCGATATGCCAGGGGAGATGTTTCGCGTCAAAACATCACAGGCGAACACGGTAAATCTTACGAATGCCCTGTTTTTCTGGTCGATGACTCGACGCGGAAAGACGGGTTTTTTGTTTTTGAGGTTAATGGTGAGAAAGGAAAAAGTAGTTGTAGTTGTATTTGCGTTGATCGCTTTGCTGTCAGCGTGTCGAGGCGGAGCGAACTCGAATTCGGCAATTCCACCTGCGTCGATTCGTCAGGTCACGGACGACCTTGGACGGACGGTGAATTTGCGGCCGAAGGTCGAGCGGATCGTCAGCCTCGCTCCGAGTGTGACCGAAATCGTGTACGCAGCCGGCGCGGGTGACCGTTTGGTGGGCGTGACGACGTTTTGTAATTTTCCGGCTCAGGCGCTGGAAGTTGCGAAGGTTGGGGACACGTTAAATCCGAACATGGAAACCATCGTCGCGCTTAAGCCCGACCTCGTTCTGGTCTCGACTGCTTCACAGATCGAGGCATTCACAAAAACTCTCAGCGACAATGGCATCGCGGTTTACGTGACCAACCCGACGACGCTCGACGCGGTGATCCAGACTGTCAGAAAGTTTGGTGAGATATTAGGCACATCTACGG
>JANNWQ010000120.1:0-4693 GCA_031408595.1 Acidobacteriota bacterium
CTTTAAGCCAAACACCAAAATGGTCTTCGTCGAGACTCCGACCAATCCGGTGATGACCGTGACCGATCTCAAGGCCGTTTCCGATATCTCGCACGCTCACGGGGCGAAAGTCATCTGCGACAACACTTTTATGTCGCCGTATTTTCAGCGTCCGATCGAACATGGCGTGGACATTGTCGTGCACTCGACCACGAAATATTTAAATGGCCACTCGGACAGCGTAGGCGGATTTGTTGCGCTGAATGATGAGAAAGATGCCGAATGGATCGGCTTCGTTCAGAATGGCATCGGAGCGATATTGTCACCAATGGACTCGTTCCTTGTGCTTCGTGGCACGAAAACATTGGCCGTCCGCATGGAGGCTCACGATAAGAACGGCCGCGTAGTCGCAAATTTTCTTGCCGAGCATCCGCAGGTCGAAAAGGTATATTATCCGGGCCTCGTCTCGCATCCGCAGCATGAACTTGCCAAACGCCAGCAGACAGGCTTTGGCGGAATGGTGTCATTCGAAACGGGCTCGCTCGACAATGCCCGCAAGGTGCTGGAGGGCGTAAAACTGTGCACCCTGGGCGAGAGCCTCGGCGGAGTCGAATCGCTCATTTCGCATCCCGCATCGATGACGCACGCGTCGGTTCCGGTTGAGACACGTGATAAACTTGGGATCACCGACGGCTTGGTTCGCATCTCGGTTGGCATCGAAGATGTCGAGGATATCCTTGCCGATCTCGATCAAGCTTTAAGCTAAGAATTAGCCACGAATGCGCGAATGCTTTCGCCGTGTGCAGACAATGTTTTATTCGCGCATTCGTGGCTAAATTATTCGACATCGCGAGATTTAGACGTTACCGAGAGCTTGTTTAATATTCTGCTTTCGATTTTTTAGTATTTTTCGTGTAAATTTGACATAACTTATTCGCGGCGTTCTGTGCCGTGATCTTAGGAATCTAACCGATCTATGTCCACTGTTGAGATACACGCCGTTTCGCATATCGGCCGGGTTCGTAAGGGTAATGAGGACAACTACCTCTTGCTGGATATCGGGCGCGAAAAGGCATGGACGAGTTCGCAGGCTGACGGCGAATTTGTCATTGAGTCGCAAACCTTTGATGTCAATGCTCACGGCTCAGTCCTAGCTGTCTCGGACGGAATGGGCGGAGCCCTCGCGGGCGAAGTTGCCAGCACGATGGCGGTCGAGACCGTCAGCGAAAAGCTGCTCGACGTACCGTCAGACGATACTCTCACTACCGAGGAGCAAGATCACTACCTCATCAGCCGTCTCTATGACGCGACCGTTTTTGCAAATTATTTGATCCATACGCAGGGGCGCACCGATCCGCAGTTTCAGGGGATGGGAGCGACATTTACAGGGATCTGTGTAACGCCGCAGTTTGCAGATATCATTCAGGTCGGAGACAGCCGCGCGTATCTTGTCAGAAACGGTCGTATCTATCAGGTCACTAAAGATCAATCGCTCGTCCAGCAGCTCATCGACGCTCAACAGATCTCTGTCGAAGAAGCCGAGACCCACACACTAAAGAACGTCATCCTTCAAGCCCTCGGCGCACAAAACGAGATATATCCAGTCTCGGCCCGGGTTGCTCCATGCAAAAACGATGTTTTTCTGCTTTGTAGCGACGGCCTGTCGAATAAGGTGAGTGCGACGGAGATGCAGCAGATCGTGCTCGATAATTTTGATAATCTCGGAAACGCCTGCGCCGAACTCGTAAGGCTCGCCAACGCCAATGGCGGCGAAGACAACATCACCGTGATCCTCTCAAGATTTAAGGGCGATGATCTGTCCGATCCAACCGATGAAGCGGTGAAGCTCGAACTCATCGATCTGGGCGGTATTCACGACACGGCGGATCAAGATGTTGGTACAGAAGATACCACCGAGATCATGAACCGGGAAGTTTAGCCCTAAATGCGTCAACTGTCTTGACGCCATCCGGGCAGTTCATTCGTTGCTCTTTTAACATAGATTGACGATCCCCGAACCTCAACAACCTCGACCTTTTCACCGGCGATCAGTTTGGTCTCATCATCAATCGGAAAGGCGGTCCACGTCGAGCCAAACACCTTGACGGCTCCTTCGTTCAAGGCACCGTCGCTCGCGATCGTAACCGTGCCGATCTTGCCGGGCAATGAATCGACACCGGTTTTAACGCGATCTTTTTCGGCGTGGGAAAAGTAATTTGCAAGTATCGTCCGTGACATCACCGTCAGCCCGATCGACACCCCTGCGAACACTAAAAACTGTAACAAAAACCCGCCGCCCAGTAGGCCGACCAATGCCGCCGCTATCGCCCCTACCCCAAACCATAGCAGTACGAATCCCAGCGTAAACACCTCGGCAACGATCAGTCCAACGCCGAGCACGATCCACAAGATCCACGCGTATTGTTCCATATCAAAAGCCGTCCTCGCCCATCCCGCCTAAAATCATAGCATACGCTTTTTTGAAACCGATGCGATGCGGTGTTAATCTCTTTAATCGTGCTGGGGTGGCGGAATTGGTAGACGCCCAGGACTTAAAATCCTGTGTCCTTAGGGACGTACGGGTTCGATTCCCGTCCCCAGTACCATTTGTTTTTGAGACAACACGCCGTAATTTCCTCATCCAGGCACCTCCTCGTCTAATCTTAAACGTTTCGCATAACGCGAAGGAGTTCTGCGACGCTCCATGCTTGGGCGGCGGCTCCGCGTGGTTTGTGTGGGGCGTCGGCATCGAATATTTCTGAGACTTGGCCGAGCATTGCGGTATTGAGATGTTCTTTGAGGCCGATAAGGATTTCGTCGATGCGTCGCTCGGCCATCGCTTCACGTGAGTGTGTCTTGCGATAGGCATCGATGAAGGGACCGATCAGCCAACCCCAGACAGTTCCCTGATGATAAGAAGCATCCCGGTCGAGGGGGGAACCGATATAGATCGGGGTGTAACCCGGATCACTCGGCGCGAGCGAACGTAAGCCGAACGGCGTGAGCAATTCGGCCTCGACCTTATCAACGACCCATCTGGCGGTTGCAGGATCGAGCATCGTGTGATGGAGGCTTACAGCGAAGATCTGGTTGGGGCGGATCGATGCGTCTCTTTCGTCACCGTCAATCACATCGTAAAGACACTTTTCAGATGTGTTCCAATACTGCTCTCGAAAACTCGCTTTGGTTTTCGCCGACATCTTTCTGTATAACTTCTGCCGTTTTGTATCACCAAATTCCTTCGCAAGGTCAGCCATGATACAGAGGGTGTTATACCAGAGAGCTTGTATTTCGACCGGCTTACCCGTGCGCGGCGTGACGACCCAATCGCCGATCTTGGCATCCATCCAAGTGAGCTGTGAGCCTGCCTCACCGGCGTAGAGCAGGCCGTCCTCGCCAACGTGAATGCTGTATCGTGTGCCTCGAACGTGCCACTCAATGATATCGACGAGCTTTTCGTACATAACCTCACGAACAAACTGTTGGTCACCGGTCTTGGCCAAATACGCCCGGATCGCCTCAAAGAACCAGAGCGTTGCATCAACCGTATTGTAATCCGGTGTCTCGACTGCATCTGGAAAGCGATTTGGCAACATTCCCTCGGAGATGTAGCTTGAAAACTCAGCGAGAATGCTCTTAGCAATGTCGGGGCGGTTGGTCGCAAGTGTCAGCCCCGGAAGGGCGATCATCGTATCGCGGCCCCAATCGGAGAACCAATGATATCCCGCGATCACGGTCTTGCCTGTGCCGCGTGCGACGATGAATTGATCCGCCGCGAGCACAAGCGGCCAGAGCGATTCGTCGTCGGTCTCGGCACGGACGACTAGTTCTGCTCGGCGTTTGATCTCGCTCTTTTCTAATTTTGTCGCGTCGGCTGCGGTGCGAGGTTCGGTCGCTGCGATTATCGTCGCGGTCGTCGCGAGGTCAAAAGTGAGACTGAATGGCTGGAATAGATCTTCTTGAAAATCAAAACCGCGTTCCCGCTCGATCGCGTATTCGAGATCGCGATACCAGTGGCCCTGATCCTCGAGCGTCATCGCACTGTGCGTGAGATACAGAGGCGACATTTCGGGGTACGGGCGGATCGAAACGACACCTTCGTCAGCATGATAGCTGCCGTCAAATTCGACGTCCTCATGCCGTAGATTGTGATGATCACGAAAGGCAAGCAGCGGTTTGACCTCAAGGCTTGGCCGAGCGATTCGCACCGAGAGATCGTCCTTGATCTTCCACTGCACAACGGTAGTATTCTCGCCGTGGTGCATAAACAGCGATTTCTCGATCTCAATTCCAGCCGCTTCAAAAGTCCACACCGGAAACGGGTCGAGACGAAATCGAGTTAGATACTTATAACCTTCAGGATGGATCGTACCGGGATATTGGTTGGTAGAAAGTTCAAAGCGAACGCCGCCAACGATCAGCGTCTCCTCAAGCTTTGACAGCATCACTACACGCCCAAGAGGAGGACGCGTCGCGGCGACGAGCAGGCCGTGATAACGCCGAGTGTTTGCACAAGCTACGGTCGCTGACGCGTACCCACCAGTGCCATTAGTCTCGATCCATTCGCGTGTGAAGGAGCCTTCCAGCGAGCTACAGATGTCAGACCCAAGTTCGATCATTGACATCCATTGTCCACTCTGTCGAGGTGGCTTTGCAACAAGGCGGTCATTTCGACTCGGCCCAGAACTTTTCGGCCTTCTTGATCAGATCAACC
>JANNWQ010000121.1:0-4011 GCA_031408595.1 Acidobacteriota bacterium
TTTATGAGAATGAGCCATCCGAGCCCGCTCGATGAGGCCTCTTCGTTTGTAGCGATAACGCTAGATGGATTGGCCTTGTTAAATTCGTCGATCTTTTTGAGCAGTATCTCGCGCGTGGCTTCACTGCCGATCGTCGTCAGAAACTTACCACCGTTTTGATCAGTAAACTCGACACCAGACTGTTTAAAAGCGGCTTGCTTGAATTCCTTATTCTCGAGCCGCGTTGTGGCCGCATCGATCGAAAGTTCAGCCGCAGGCTTGGTCTGGCTCTTTTGCAGATACCAAACGAAAACGAGCGCACTCGAGATGATCATTAGCCAAAGAAGAACTTGTTTTGCCTTAGAACTCAATTTTTACCTCCGCATCGACTTTCATCTATCGCGATGCAATGTACTTCGATGAAAGCCGCCCGTCGGATGTTGCACCCTAAGCGCCGCACCCGTTTATCCCAACCCCTAAGTTTAGACGGCGCCAAATCAATTATCAACCCCATTTTCTTCATACCTCAGGCGCCCGCCCGACTTGACGACACGCGCTCCGCCCGGCAGCTCGGCCACACGCCCGCTCTTGTCACTCTGGATCAAACGCTCGATCGCCTTTATATGTTTCAGTTGCAATGCCCGCACGCTTCCGCGCTTTTGCCGAAGCCATTCGCGCAATGTCGAATAAAGTTCGGCCTCACCCAGATCGCGAACGTCGGCAAGCTCAATCTCATCCGGTGATCGGGTCGCGGCTGCTGCCGGCAGATTTTGCATCAATGATGCAGTATTTGCCAGCGTTTCGACGATATTCGGATTCATGTCCTCGAGCAGCGGCAAAAGTATCTTGCGTATCCGCACCCGCTTGAAGGCAGTATCGTCATTCATCGGATCATGACAACACTCGACTCCAATATCGCGAACATACCCCTCGGTCTCACGCCGCTTTGCCCAGGTGAGGAGCGGGCGGATGAGCAGAAGAGGAGGAGAAGAGGAGAAGAGGAGAGCAGGAGCCGGTCCATCAATCTCCTCTTCATCTTTTCTAATCTTCCCCTCTTCTCTAAGTTTTCGTATTACTTTCATCCCGCCGAGGCCATCCGGCCCGCTGCCGCGAACGAGATTCATCAGAAATGTCTCGGCCTGATCGTTCTGCGTGTGGGCGGTAAGGACGGCGAAGGCGTTGAGGGCCACGGCTGTTTTGGTCAGAAAAGCATATCGCGCTTCACGGGCATTTTGTTCGAGATTCCCCGGTGCGGCCTCGCCATGGCCAATATTCAGCTCGACCTTGAGCTGCGTACAGAGTCTTCTGACGTACTCCGCGTCTTGATCGCTGCCGTCGCGCAAATGATGATCAAAATGAGCCGCGACAATCCGAATATCGAGTTTTCCTCGCTCAACCAGATCATGCATCGCCAACAACAAACTCACCGAGTCCGTCCCGCCCGAGACGGCGATGACGACAGTCTCACCCGCAACCGGCAACTCCAGCCGCCTCCATTCGGTGATTAGTTTGCGAACAAATTGATGCACAGAAGATTATAGGAACATCGGCCGCAAAAAGGCACAGAGAACGCAAAAAAAGCCTGACAGAATGATAATCCTTTCCTGTTTTCTTGTTCTTTTTGTGTCTTTTGCGTCTTTTTGCGGCAATCAATCCGAAGACGCCGGACGCTTTTGGTTTAGTAGAGTGATGCGGGAAACGCAGACGAGCTTATCTTTGTCGTTCTTTATCTCGATGCTCCAGACGCTCATTGTGCGGCCGGGATAGACGGGTTTGGCTTCGACTGTGATGACGCCTTTGCTTACGGCTCTGAGATGATTTGCGTTGATCTCGATTCCAACAGGCGTCACTTTGGTCAAATCACTGCCGGCGACAACGCCGATCGAAGCGGCCGTTTCGGCTAGGAAAAGCGAAACGCCACCATTCATGATGCCGACGTACTGGTGCACTTTTGGCGTAACCTCCATCTTGAGCACGACGCGTTCCGGCTCAGCGATCTCGATGGTCACGCCAAGAAAATCGAGCAATTCGCTGCGGCCAATTCGTTCGAGGAGTTCTGCTTTGTCCATCTCTGTTAGCTCAAATATGTCCGTGCCGTCTTCAATGCCTCATTCACGCGAGCGGGCGATGTACCGCCAATAGCCGATTTTGCCGCGAGCGTCGCATCGAGACTCAGTGCATCAGCCACATCGTCGCCGATCTCAGCGGCAAACTGCTTTAGCTCTTCGACAGTCAGCTCGTTCAGCTCTTTCCCTTCATCGATAGCAAACAGCACAGCACGCCCGACTGCTTCATGGGCGGTGCGAAACGGTACGGCTTTTTTTACCAGATAGTCGGCAAGCTCGGTCGCATTCAGATAACCTTTTGTCGCTGCCTCGCGGGTTCGTTCCTCGTTGACGACGGCATTCTCGACCACGATCGCAGCGGCACGCAGCGAGATCTTGACGGTGTCGACCGTGTCAAAAACAGCCTCTTTGTCTTCCTGCATGTCCTTGTTGTAGGCGAGTGGCAGGCCTTTCATCATCGTGAGTAGCGACATATTGTTGCCGAAAACTCGTCCCGATTTACCGCGTAGTAGTTCTAAAGCATCCGGATTCTTCTTCTGCGGCATCAGGCTCGAACCGCTCGAAACAGCATCGCTCAAAGTAATAAACCCAAACTCGGTCGAGCAGTAGAGGATCATGTCCTCAGCCAAACGCGACAGGTGAACCATCACAAGCGAACAAACGGACGTAAACTCTATCGCAAAATCACGATCCGAAACCGCGTCGAGACTATTTGCCGAAACACCCGCGAATCCAAGCTCAGCCGCCACCGCCTCGCGATCTATCGGAAATCCCGTTCCCGCGAGTGCTCCCGAACCGAGCGGCATAACATTGACCCGCTCAAAAGCGTCTGCCAGCCGCTCGCGATCTCGTTTTAACATCTCAAAATACGCGAGACACCAATGCGCAAACATCACTGGTTGTGCCCGCTGCAGATGCGTGTAGCCCGGCAAAACGGCATCGCGAAAGCCCTCCGCGATATCGACAAGTGCTGACTGAAGCTCGCGAACAAGCGCATCAATCTCACCGATCTCATCTCTTAGCCAGATACGAAACGCCGTCGCGACCTGATCGTTGCGGCTGCGGCCGGTGTGGAGCTTGCGGCCTGCGTCGCCGATCGCATCGATCAATTTGCCTTCGATAAACGAGTGAACGTCTTCTGCGTTCGACTCAAAAAACTTAGCATCTATCGCCGAATCGGTGACCAATTGTGTTAACCCACCGATGATCGCGTCCGATTCTTCGCTAGAGATCAGCCCGGCACGTACCAAACCGCCTGCGTGCGCAACGCTGCCGCGAACGTCTGCCGCAAAAAGCCGACAGTCGAATCGAAACGAATCGTTAAATTCGGCAAATGTCTCATGCGGCTTTTCTGTAAATCTGCCGCCCCAAAGCTGTCCTGATTTGGTCATTAAATCTCGCTCTTTCTTTGCGTTCTTTGCGCCTTTGCGTGAAAATCATTCTCACGCAAAGACGCGAAGAACGCAAAGAATGGATAAGAAGATAAACAAAGTAGTGCTCGCATATTCCGGCGGACTCGATACGTCGGCCATGCTCTTGTGGCTCAAGGAAACTTACGGCTGTGAGGTCGTCTGCTATTGCGCTGATGTGGGGCAGGGCGACGAAATGACGGGGCTCGAAGAGAAGGCCTTAGCCACGGGTGCGTCTAAGCTGTACGTAGAAGATCTGCGTGAGGAATTTGTAAAAGACTTTGTCTGGATGGCAGTCAAGGCAAATGCCTTGTACGAAGGCGTTTACCTGCTCGGAACATCCTTGGCTCGTCCGGTCATAGCCAAACGCCAGATCGAGATCGCCCAGATGGAAGGCGCCGATGCCGTTGCTCACGGAGCGACCGGCAAGGGCAACGATCAGGTACGTTTTGAGCTGACCTATTATTCGCTGCAACCGGATATTAAGGTCGTGGCTCCGTGGCGGCATTGGGAATTCAAGGGCCGTGCCGATCTGATCACGTATTGTGCGAAACACG